>PHBS01000210.1 GCA_002841995.1 Chloroflexi bacterium HGW-Chloroflexi-8 | reverse complement strand
TGGATTGCAACCATTGGATCTACTTGTTGTTGAATTGTATGGCGAACGACGCGATCCATATGACCGTCATTAATAAGCGTGGCTGCGAGGGAATCATCCGTGCATAATATAAAATTTCTGGAGTCAAGACCGTGTTCAGTTACTGCTTTCACTTGTTCAACCACATCATGCCAGGCAGAACCATAACGCATCATTACTTTCATGCCCAATCTTGCACGCTGGATCGCATCCACAGTTCTTGTACCTTCATGATCATCTTGAGGACCACCTGCCACATAACCTGAAAATGGTAATTCAAGATCCATTGAAGCATAATGACCACCGATAACCTTGTGCGCATCATGAGTTAATTCCATTTCTTCATGGACTAAAGAATCACTCGCGGCAACCGCAGGAAAATTCATCATTTCTCCTAAACCAATAATACCTTCCCATTGCAGTGCTTCTTTAACATCTGATGGTGAAATCGATGAACCCGGTGTCTCAAACCCTGGAGCAGATGGTACACAGGACGGTATCTGAACAAAAACATGATTGGGTTGAACCAATGCCTCATCAACCATCAATTTCACGCCTTTTAACCCTAAAACATTCGCAATCTCGTGCGGATCAATGAACATTGCCGTAGTACCATGTGGAAGGACTGCTCGAACAAATTCGGTCACTGTCAACATTCCGGATTCAACATGCATATGTCCATCCAACAACCCGGGTACAAGATAACGTCCTTTTGCTTCGACAATTTTCGTATTGTCCCCAATTGTATGGGCTGCAGAAGAGCCAACATATGCAATTCGACCATCTATAATTGCGATATCGGTATGCGGAATCAATTCTCCTGTCTGAACACAAACCCAAATTCCATCACGAACTACTAAATCCGCTGGTTGTCGACCCATCGCACAATCCGTTAAGAGGCGAGAATTTTTTCTCCAGAACGACTTCATTCAAATTGCTCCTTTAAAATTGATTAATTATCTAATAGTCTTTTTGAAGCCAGGTTGTGATCAATAATCAACTTATTAAGATCGAAATTAACGAGTTCCCCATTTTTTACGATTGTCTTCCCGTGTACAAAATTCCAATCAACTTTTTGAGGGTTACAAAAAAGAATAGCTGCAACAGGATCATGAAGTGCACCTGCATAATCTAATTGATTAATCTTGATTGCAACAAAATCAGCGCACTTTCCGGCTTCCAATGATCCGATATCTTTTCTACCCAGGACTGCTGCACCGCCTAAAGTAGCAAGTTCAAGAGACTCACGAGCACTAAATAACAACGGAGAATCATCTCCAGAAAGGGATGCTCCCATTAGGCCGGCTCGTAATCGTGCAAGCAACATTGCCTGTCGAGCTTCTGCTAAAAGATTGGAGCTGTCATTGCTAGCTGACCCATCCACACCTAACCCAACTTTTACGCCAGCTCGCAAATAGTCCAGAAGAGGTGCAATACCAGACCCAAGCCGCATATTTGAACTTGGACAATGTGCAACGCCACATCCTTCACGTGCAAAAAGGCTTATCTCCTCTGCATTGATGTGAACAGAATGAGCAAACCAAACATCTTTACCCACCCAATCTACAGATTGCATATATCCTGCAGGCCGAAAACCAAATTTCTGTAGACAGAAGGCTTCTTCGTCCTGTGTTTCTGCCAAATGAGTGTGTAATTGAACCTTATAATCTCTGGCTAATTTGGCTGACTGCTTCATTAATTCCCCAGTTACACTAAATGGTGAACAAGGTGCTAATACGATTTGCACCATTGAACCAGGGTTTCCATCATGATATCGTTGAATCAGTCGCTGACTATCATTCAAAATAAATTCTTCAGAATCAACTACACTATCCGGTGGCAAACCGCCTTGACTTTCACCCAAACTCATGGAACCACGAGATGCATGCAACCGTAAACCTAATTCTGATGCAGCGCAAATTTCGTCATCCAGGGAAGAACCGTTCGGAAATAAATATAAATGGTCGGATGCAGTCGTACAACCGGATAAAGCCAATTCAGCTAATGCAGTTAATGTCGAAATGCGAATATCATCAGGATTCATCCGAGCCCAAATGGGATAGAGAGTCTTCAGCCAATTAAATAAATTGGAATTTTGTGCAGCGGGTACTGCCCGGGTTAATGTCTGATAAAAATGATGATGCGTATTTATCAAACCTGGTAACACAATATAGCCAGAAAGATCAACGATTTCATCAGCAGTGTTTGGCAATTCTGATGTTAGCCCTACTTGTTCAATAAAGCCATTCCGAACGAAAAGGCCACCGGATTTAATTTCATCTCGGTGGCCATTCATTGTAATTAATATATCTGAATTCTTAATTAAAAGGGTTTGGTTATTTGCATTTGGGTTCATTTTGAGTTTTTCTTAGTTGTAAGACAACTTAAATATGAATCCAAGTGTAGCAATATTTTTTTTAAATGTCAATTGTCTGACAATGTCAAGATTTACTTATCTGCAAGCTCAGCAGCACGAAGCGTGTTGGTCAAAAGCATTGCAATTGTCATCGGGCCAACCCCTCCGGGAACAGGTGTAATCACTCCTGCTACTTCCTTGACTTCATCAAAATCAACATCCCCCACCAAACGATATCCTCGTTTTTGAGTGGGATCATCGACTCGATTTATTCCAACATCAATAACTACAGCACCTGGTTTTACCCAATCCCCTTTGACCATTTCCGGTTTGCCAACAGCGGCAACTAAAATATCTGCCTGTCTAATTACTTCTGGTAAATTCTTAGTTCGAGAGTGGCAAATTGTGACAGTTGCATTGGCTCGAACCAATAATAATGCTACTGGCATACCAACAATATTTGATCTGCCCAGAACTACAGCATTTTTACCTTCAATTTTTGGCATAACTTTTTCAATTAAATACATCGTCCCAGCCGGAGTACAGGGAATAAATAAAGGATCGCGACCTTTTTGAGCCAATCTGCCAATATTTAAGGGGTGAAAGCCATCAACATCTTTTTCGATGCTGATCATATTTAGCACCCGTTCCTCATCCAGACCGGAAGGTAAAGGAAGTTGCACAAGAATCCCATGGATTTTTGGATCCTGATTGAGTTGTTTGACCAGATTCTCAACATCTTCCTGTGATGCAGTTGCCGGCAGATCATATCCAAAGGATAGAATTCCAGCTTCCTGGCATGCTTTATGTTTGGACCGAACATAGACCTGGGAGGCAGGATTTTCACCTACTAATAAGGTCGCAAGTCCTGGAACCGATTTCCCTTTTTTTACCCGATTTTCAACCTCAATTTTGACTTTGGAACGTATATCTTCCGCGATTGATTTCCCATCTAACAATTCTGCAGTCATATTATCTTTATCTCCTTGTCTTTACGTACTGATGATTCATAGAAATTATACACACGAAATAGCAGACCGGTTTATTAATTGGAAGAAATTTTTAAAAATATTAATTTCATTCTCAAGGGTATAGCAATATTTATTGGTTTTCAAAAATTGTACAACTGAAACTAACGATTTTTATTCGTATGTCATCGCTTAAAATGGTTCAATTTGAAGTCCAAATGTGGAAATATTTTAATAAAAACTTGCGAGATCGTAAGTAAATCCTTTAACCAGTCAAATAATCTTTTGTGTGATGTTCCTTCAAATAAGCAGCTAAATACTGACCAGTAAAAGAGGAAGAAATGGCACAGACTTCTTCAGGAGTTCCTGCAGCAACTATCTCACCACCTCTGTCGCCACCCTCTGGTCCTAAATCAATCAAATAATCTGCTGTTTTAATAATATCCATATTGTGTTCAATAATTAGGACGGAATTTCCTGCGTCCACCAACCTTTGAAGCACATCAATCAGCATATGAACATCTGCAGCATGCAATCCTACAGAAGGTTCATCCAAAACATAAATCGTTTTTCCAGTTGACCGTTTTGATAATTCCTTCGCTAATTTTACGCGTTGTGCTTCACCGCCAGATAATGTAGGTGCAGGTTGGCCAATTCGAACATAACCGAGACCTACTTGATTTAAGGTCTGCAACTTGTTGACAATGCCTGGAAAGGCACTAAAGAATTCCATGCCTGCTTCTACGGTCGTATCCAGAACATCCGCAATATTCTTTCCTTTAAACCTTACCTGTAAAGTCTCACGGTTGAAACGTTGCCCATTACAAACATCACAAGGCACGTAGACATCCGGTAAAAATTGCATTTCAATTCGTAATTGTCCTTGTCCCTGGCAGGCTTCACAACGCCCACCATGAACGTTGAAGGAAAATCTTCCTATTTTGTATCCACGCATTTTACTTTCTGGTAGTTCAGCAAATAAATTGCGGAGTTCATCAAACAAACCAGTATATGTTCCCGGATTTGAACGGGGCGTGCGTCCTATTGGAGATTGGTCAATGTTTATGACCTTATCAATAAATTCCAATCCCTCGATACGATCAAAATTACCCGGTCGTGATTTTGAGCGCATAATATCTCTGGATAGTGCATTGTACAAAATATCTACCATTAACGTAGATTTTCCTGAACCTGAAACACCTGTAATGCAGACAAATTTCCCTAATGGAATCGCCACATCAAGATTCTTCAGGTTATTCTCTGTTGCTCCAAAAATCTTTAATTCCTGACCATTCCCTTTTCTTCTTTTCACGGGTAAAGGCACTTGTAATTTCCCGGACAGATAAAATCCGGTTAATGATTTATCAGAAGCCAGAATGTCCTCAACGGTACCTTCCGCAACGATTTCACCACCATGTTCACCGGCGCCTGGCCCTAAGTCAACAATCCAATCAGCCGTACGGATCGTTTCATCATCATGTTCAACA
>PHBS01000023.1 GCA_002841995.1 Chloroflexi bacterium HGW-Chloroflexi-8 | reverse complement strand
TTAGTTGTTTCTCAGCATCTTCAAGATTCTTTAATTGAGAATTTAAGTCGGTGTATTCTTTGGTGACATCCTGACCCGATACATTTTCACTCAGAACGTCAACATCCTTGTTTTCGGTAAGGTTTTTTATTTCATCAAGGGCTTGATTGAGGAGATTTGCCGGTACACGAATAGTAACGCTTGCTTCTGGAATTTCGATCCCTTTATAATTGGTTGACTTCCACAGATTGGAACTGACCACATACCCCCCCATACGATCAGCCATTTGCGTAATATAACCCATGGCGTTGTTGGGTTCAACTACAACAATGGAAAGATCCGCATTTCTGATAACCAATCGTGTTATTTCTGCAGGATTCATTTCACCTTGCGTAACAATATCTGTTGATGATTCTTCTTTAACCGAATCTCTACCCAAAAAAGAAGAATCAGCTGCAGGTGCTGCGGGTGCCTCAACTGGCATAACGCCATTCACAACCTGAGATTCAGTGGCTTTTGCTGATGAACACGCCGTCAGAATCAATACGAACAACAAAAATAGACTCAATCCTTTAATCTTCATTTTTTCCTCCAGCATTCTAAATAAATTATAGCTTGCTTATCAGACGAAGAATCACAAGGTATTGTTCCAATGCCTAAGGACAAAAAAAAACCTTAACTTTTTAGAAATTATTACCAGCCGCCACTTAGACGTTGGGCGTGCCGGAAGGGAAGTCTCATATCCAGTATTTTGCTTTGAACCGCACTTATATTATAAGTAACCCGGTGAAATTCAAACTTGTTGCTATCCGTTTTGTATATTCCATAGGCAGCCCTGGAATCGCTGTCACGAGGTTGTCCAACAGATCCCGGATTGATGATCATACGATTATGTAAAGAAACAATGGCATTTTGTTGCGGGGCTCCCCACTCCAATACACCTTCATTTACATCCCAAGAGCTAATAATCGGTTGGTGAGAATGACCGATGAAACAAAAATCACTTTTAAAATATTCATAGTTAATTCTGGCAACGTATGGATCCAGTATGTACTCCCAAATTGGATTCCTGGGACTGCCGTGAACCAGGGTAACCGAATCGGTTTCAAATCGTTCTGGTAAACTTCTTAAATATTCTTTGTTTTCAAGTGACAAAACAGACTGATGCCATAACATCGATTCTTTTGCTTCTTGATTGAACAGTGAAATGTTGATTTCACCGAGTGCTGCCACATCATGATTTCCTTTAATGCATGTAATATTCGGAAGAGAACGGATCAGTTCCACGCATTCATTTGGTTGCGGGCCATATCCAACCAGATCTCCCAGACACCACACCTGATCAATTTCGCCTGCTTCCTGCAAAACAGTCTGTAATGCATCTAAATTCGCATGTATATCAGAAATCACCAATATTCGCATTGTGCCTACCAGTACACTTTATAAATGATTATTAATAACAAGCAATGTTAATGGTTTTTAATTTCTTCAACGATTTCGGATGCATAGTCAAATCGATTAAATGCTGGCATCAAATAAACCCCATCAACAAAGTCATGTAATTTTTGTATTAATTCTACAGCAATTTTGATACCAGTTCTTGCTCCATCGGTACCAGCTTTTTGCATCCTCTCCATCGTATCATCGGGAATAGAAATTCCAGGCACTTCATGATGGAGGAAATTAGCATGTCGATCTGAAGCTAAAGGTAAAATTCCGATGAAAACACGAATTTTTGAATCTCCTGCACGATCGCGCATTCTTTTTATGGATTCTTTAGTTCGAGTAATGTCAAACACCGGTTGAGTTAGAAAAAAATCCGCTCCCGCCTCAATTTTTCTTAACAAATTCTTTGCTTCATTTTCGGGGTGCAATGCATTTAAATTTAATGCTGCTCCAACAAAAAATGAGGTTGGTTGCCCAATCTCTGAACCTGCATGATCCAGACCAGCATTGAAGGATTTTTTGATCAAATTTATTAAACCAGATGGAACAAGGTCAAATTTATCGCTTGCCTCTGGGTAATCTCCAATAGAAGTTGGATCACCCATAACCACAAAAACATTTCGAATCCCTAAGGCATGGGCGGCTAATAAATCACCCTGAACGCGTAATAAATTTCTTCCACGTGTAGGAAAATGTAAAACCGTTTCTGTTTGCAGGTAGTTTTGGATCAAATTGCAAACTGCCCAAGGGCTCATTCTCATGCGTGCCATCGGACTGTCCGCAACATTAATTACATCTGCACCGGAATCAACCAAAAGGCTGGCGCCAGCCAATAATTTCTTTGTGCTCAACCCACGTGGAGGGTCCATTTCCACAGCTACTATGAAATCGCCTTTTGCCAGCTTCTTTGATAATTCGGACTGATCACTGATTTCTGGTTCTTCATTACTTTCTTTTTCCAAAGGAAAATCGATATTCAAAATAACATCAGAAATTTTGGTCTCAGACAACACCTTTGCCATCGAGGCAATATGTTGATAGGTTGTTCCACAACATCCCCCTAACACCCTGGCTCCTGCCTGCCAAAAAGCGATAGCGTAATCACCAAAATATTCTGGTCCTGCCGGATACATAATACGACCATCCTGTTGTTCAGGCCAACCAGCATTCGGCATCACAGAAAACATTGCCTGAGGAACCACATTCTTCATTTTCTTTAAAATTCTTAATAGCTGCAAAGGCCCCCCCGAACAATTAATACCAATCACATCTGCCCCTGCAGCAAAGATATTTTGCGCAACTTTTTCAGGTGAATCCCCTAAAAGCGTTCGGTCATCTCTTGTGAATGTCATGGAAGCGATCACTGGAACGGATGGATCGACTTCTCTTGCAGCCAAAATAGCTTCTTTAACTTCATAGAAATCAGTCATCGTTTCAATTAAAATTACATCCACATTCGAGGTGATTAAGGCATTTATCTGTTCTTTGAAAACCTTTCTGGCTTCATCAAGTTGAACTCTACCGAAAGGTGCAAGGCGGACTCCTAACGGACCAACATCCCCGGCAATAATGACATCTTTAAAACTTGCAAGTCCAACACGGCGTATCAGATCAACACCAGCCCGGTTGATTTCATCAACTTTGTTTTCCAAACCAAATTGAGACAGCTTAAAACGGTTTGCCCCAAATGTATTTGTTTGCAACATTTGCGAACCTGCCTCAAGATAAGAGCGGTGAACTTCTGCGACAATTGCAGGGTTTGTTAGATTTAAGTCGTCAAAACATTCATCAAATCGAACACCTTTCAAATGTAAATTGGTTCCCATTGCACCATCTGAAAGAATTGGCTTCGATAAATGTAATTTTTCTAAAAATTTATTTTTCGTATCCATAAAATCATTCCTTCATCAATTGACTGATACGACTTGTACCGATGTTAAAATATTTGGCTTGTGGGTGATGAACAATGATTGCAGCTGTTGATTGCTCTGGAACTAGCTGGAATGCAGAAGTGAGAGTCATCCCTAATTCTTTTTCTACCGGTAAAAGTGAAAAAACTTTCAAGTGATCTTCCAATTCAGGAATAGCTGGATACCCCCAGGAATAACGCTTCCCTCGATCCACGGATAATCCCAATTCATGCCGTAAGTGATCATGCAAATAATCTGCTGTCGCTTCTGCCGTTTGGACAGCCAGTCCATGCGTAAAATAAGCTTCACTGTAATCGCCTTTGGATTGCAAGATTTCAAAACGATGTGAAGCTTCTTCGCCAACAGTAACGACCTGTAATGCCATCGTATCGATTAAACCACTTCCGACCGATGTAAAATAATCCGCCAGGCTAAGATTTTCCCCACCGCTTTGTCGTGGAAAACGGAATTCTTCAATTACCTTCGGATCGGATTGTAGAGTCTCAAAATCATAGACCAATAAAGAATTTCCTTGCGATTGGACCGGAAAAAAGCCATAAACTGCCTGAGGTTTCAACCAATTCGTCTTGATTGCTTCTCTTTTCATATCGTCCAAACGGTTTTGATAATCAGCTTGAAGTTTCTCCCATGCTTCCCCATGTGTGTTTTTTGCACCCCAAGATAACCGAAAAAGCTCGTTTATGGACAAATGTTCAAAGACTGCTTCTAACTGCATATTTTTCACAATTCTTACACCCCATGTTTTTGGCTTCGGGAGATCAAAATCGTGTTTTAGGCTAATTGATTTGATGACTGAATTTGATGATTGAGTCTTTTCTTTTTGAGACCGATCTAATTCCTTTTCAGCTTCAAGTTTATTTTTGTCAATGAAATCAGTTTTTTTCTCAGAATCACTCACTTGATCCATCGCTGCCAAACCCTCAAATGCATCTTTACAGTAAAAAACACCGCCAGAGTAGAATTCATTCGAATCGGTCAACAAAATTCTTCGTCCAAATTTTTGATTTATTGCTGCCCCACCAATGAGTACAGGTACTTGCAGTTTCCTTCTATGCAATTCGTTTATAATCAGCGGCATTTGTTTACTTGTGCTTACCAACAGTGCACTTAATCCAATTGCATCTGCCTTTAGTTCAATTGCTTTTGTAATAATAATTTCCGCAGGAACTTGTTTCCCCAGATCTATTACTTCATAACCATTATTTGAAAGAATTGTCTTCACCAGGTTCTTGCCAATATCATGAACATCTCCATAAACAGTCGCAAGAACAATTAATCCTTTGCTCATCCCTGATTTCTTTTCCAGAAAATTCTCCAGGTAAGAAACAGATTTTTTCATCACCTCCGCGGATTGAAGGACAAAAGGCAGGATCAATTCACCTGCACCAAATTTGTCCCCAACATCTTTCATTGCAGGTAATAAAACTGTATTAAGAATCTCTACCGCTTTCTGATTTGTATCTTCATTAATGACATTGTTAAGTAATTCATCAATGTCATTTTCCACTCCCTCTTTATGACGATGTAAGATTTTCCAATGCAATCTTTCCCCGGCATTGAGGGTTTTTAAGAGTGCTTCCTGTTCAGTGGTACGATCAACTACTGAATTCCCATGCTCAGCATAATATTCAATCAATTTCTGCAAAGCATCTGGTCTGCGATTAAAAATCAAATCCTCTGCTAATAGAATTTCATCCTTTTTAATATCGATATAAGGTGTAATTTGAGCTGGGTTCACTATCGCCATGTCAAGACCCGCCTTTACAGCGTGATATAACATGACGCTATTCAAACTTGAGCGGGCAGCAGGTGATAGACCAAAAGAAACATTGCTAACACCTAACGAAGTAAGAACACCCGGGATTTCCTGCTTAATTAATTTAATCCCATTCATCGTCTCGATTGCCGATTGATCGAATTCCACATCCCCTGTTGCCAGAGTAAAAGTCAACGTGTCTACAACAAGATCCGAGGGTTGTAATCCATGATCATTTACCGCAATATCCAACAACCGTTTAGAAATCTCCAGTTTTCGATCAGCCGTTTTTGCCATTCCCTTTTCGTCGATTGTAAGAACGATAACTGCAGCATTATATTTTTTCGCCAAAGCAAAGATTTTGTCAGCCTTTGCCCTTCCTGATTCCAGATTTGTCGAATTAATTAAACATTTTCCCGGCGCTGTTTGAAGTGCGGCTTCGATCACATCCAGTTCAGTGGAATCAATAACCAATGGAACTTTAATGGAAGGAGCGATCTTTTTAATTACCTTACGGATTGTCTGCACTTCGTCGGCGCGTTCAGTTAAAGCAACACAAACATCCAACCCATGAGCACCACTATCAACTTGTTGTTGAGCAATAGGCAGGACTTCATCGTAATCTTCTTCAAGGATTAAATTCTTAAATTTCCGACTGCCCTGTGTATTTAACCGTTCCCCAATTAAAAACGGAGCCGGTTCCTGTTTCATACTCATAGCTTGAGTTGCGGATGCTAATTGCGATAATTTCAACACGGGTCTGGGTGATTGTTTTTTCCCTCCAACCTTTTCTACTAATTTTTTTAAATGCGCAGGTGTTGTACCACAGCATCCACCTACTACACTGATATTATTTTTATCCACGAATTCATAAAGTGCATTCGCAAAACTATCCGGATCAAGCGGATAGACTGCTTCTCCATTGATATTGAGCGGCAATCCGGCATTTGGAATGCAAGATACCGGCAAAGTAGAATTCTCTCCTAAATATTGAATGGGTTGACGCATATGCTCCGGACCTGTAGAACAATTCAATCCAATCACATCGATCGGTAACGATTCAAGAATTACCAGTGCAGCGCCGATATCTGTACCCAATAACATCTTGCCGGTTGTATCCAAGGTGATCTGAGCCTGGATCGGAATAAAAATACCAGTCTCTTCGAATGCTTTATAAGCACCTAAAATTGCTGCTTTCACTTCTAAAATATCTTGAGAAGTTTCAATTAGTAAAAGATCAACCCCACCTTTAAGCAAACCAATTGCTTGTTCCCGATAGATATCCAATAAAGTCTCAAAGCTGATATTTGACAATTCCGGGTCGTCCATGGAAGGTAACTTGCCGGAAGGACCCATCGATCCAGCCACATACTTTTCCATTCCGGAATTCCTTTCAAATTCATCAGCGATCTTTCGGGCAATTTGGGCTCCCTTAAAATTCACTTCGAAAACCTGATCTTTAAGACCATACTCGCCTAGAGTCAAGCGATTGGAACGAAAAGTATCGGTTTCAATCACGTCCACTCCTACTTCCAAAAAGGATCTGTGAACTTTTTCTACAATCTCAGGTGCACTGATGACTAAATAATCATTGCAACCAGCAGTTGATTCCCCACCAAAATCTGAAGAGGTCAAATTCATTGACTGTAAACTAGTACCCATTGCTCCATCAAATATTAGAACTCGATCGTTTAGGGCATCCAGGTACCTTCGGTTTGTATAATTTCTACTCATCAATTCTCCACATCAGATTCTACAAATTGGATAAAAAAACACCTCTCCGGTCAGAGAGGCTTGTCATCATAATTGCCCTCATCACCCAGAACGCCAAAATAATTGACTTCTGCCGGATTTGGCACCATTCTTTTTTATTAGTGGTTGCCGAGGTATCATCGGGCCGGTCCCTCCACCTCTCTGGATGAGAATTAATCTATAATTTTTCAAATATTACCATAAAAACAAATGAAGGTCAAAAATATATAGGTGAAATATTAGACACGATTTTTCACCAAATCCTTTTTTCCCTATCCTTCTACCAAAGCTTTTGATTGATTGCGATATAATTTATGGAGGAGGTCAAAAAATCGAATGTTCCCAAGATTTCAAAACGTTCTCATTACTTCCATTGTTTTGGCATTAGCTGGCTGGCTTGGATTATTTTTTCTTTTTCAATTCACAACACCTCTTTTAGGTCCAAGGTGGGCATTCTTCTTTTTGTTTACGATGGCATTAAGTGGCACATCCCTTCCAATCGTCTATTTCTTCAATTTAAGATTCTTTAGTGATCCACCAGCAAACGCTGTGGTGTTAATTCGGCAATCTATTTGGGTGGGAATATTCTTTGATCTTTTAGCTTGGTTGCAATTGGGAAGGGTTCTCAATTCAATTCTTGCTTTAATACTTGCAGTTGGTATCATCATTGTCGAAAACTTAATCCGTATGGCAGAACGCAGCCATTGGCGCCCTTCCCACGAAAACAATGAGTAAATTAAGAAAAATCCCTTCTGTTGATTCTTTAATTAATACGGCAGCAGCGAATGACCTCATTCAAAAATATGGGCGCAACCAAACATTATTATCTATACGAAAAATACTCGAAAATTATCGGAATCATTTGAGCGATTTTGAGGTCCCAATATCGTCTGAACTCATTATGGATAGGTCCAGAGAACAATTGGAAGAAACCTTCAAAACCACTTTACTTCCCGTGATCAACGCAACAGGTGTTATCTTACATACTAATTTAGGTCGTGCTCCACTTAGTCAGGATACACTCAATGCGATGCAAATCGTTGGAACTTCGTATAGTACTTTGGAATTTGACTTGCCAAGAGGAAAACGTGGATCGCGATCAATGCATGTGGAACAAATATTATGCCAACTAACCGGAGCAGAATCCGCATTTATTGTAAATAATAACGCCAGTGCGATTTTGCTTGTTTTGAGTGGCCTGGCAAGCCGTAAAAGGGTAATTATTTCTCGTACGCAACTAATTGAAATTGGCGGCGGATTTCGTATACCGGATGTTTTGAAACGATCGGGTGCCAAATTGGTGGAGATTGGTGCCACTAACCAGGTTCATATTTATGATTATTCCGAAGCACTTTTGGAACCAACTAGCCTTGTAATGCATGCTCATCATTCAAATTTCAGGATTGTAGGTTTCGCAAGTGAACCGGACATAAAGGAAATTTGTAAAATTTCTCATCAACATGGAGTTCCTGTACTCGATGATCTTGGTTCTGGAACTTTTATTGATACGAGTCTTTACGGACTGCCTCATGAGCCAACGATAACTGAATCACTTTTAGCCGGTTCAGATATTGTTACTTTTTCCGGAGATAAACTACTAGGGGGTCCTCAGGCTGGAATAATACTGGGAAGAAAAAATTTAATCGAGAAGATTAAAAAACATCCATTAGCTCGAGCTGTACGACCAGATAAATTCTGCCTGGCCGGTTTAAACGCTACGCTCTTACATTATCTTCGGGAAGAAGTCGAACAAAAAATCCCAATCTGGCAAATGATCTCTAAATCATCGAAAGAGATTTATGAAATCGCTTTCCGATGGAAAGAAATGATCGGTTTTGGTAAAGTAGAAAGTAATCGATCTACGATTGGTGGAGGAAGTTTGCCTGAGGAAACATTACCCACATATGTTCTGTCCATTCCAGTTAGAAATCCTGATAAGTTCCTTAAGGAACTTAGGGGATTAGAGCATCCGATCATTGCACGAATTGAAAACGATTGTATTTTGTTTGATCCTAGAACAGTCTTTGACTCGCAGGAAAAACAAATAGTAGACGGGATTAAATCCATTTTCTCTCAGGAAATAAATTCGGAATAAGGTGAGTAAAGATGAGAAACGAAATTCAAAGTTTAATGCAAAAAAATCAATTAGATGCCTTGTTGGTCACAGGTGCCGGGCAACACAACCCCTACATGGTTTACCTCACAGGTGGTGGTCACGTCACAAATTCAGATTTGATCATCTCTAAAGGTCAGGAAGGGTTGTTATTCCATGGTTCAATGGAACGCGATGAAGCGGCTAAAAGTGGTTTTATAACAAAATCGTACGATTCTTATCCTTATGCTGAACTTAAAGCTCTTGCTAAAGGGAACCTAATCGATATTGCAGCACATCGCTATATCCAAATGTTTAAAGATGCAGGAATAACTGAAGGCAATATAGCCGTTTTTGGAAACTGTGACCTGGGATCCAAGTTTGCAATCCTATCGAGAGTTCAAGCCTTAGCACCAAAATTGAATTTTGTTGGATTTCTCGATGATCCAATAATAATGACCGCTATGATGACCAAAGAGGAGACCGAGGTTAATCGCATTCGGAATATGGGAAAAATCACCACAAGTGTCGTTGCCCGAGTGGCAGATTTTCTTACCTCCCATCCGGTTGAAAACGAAACACTCATAAAAAATGATGGAGAACCATTAACGATCGGCGATGTGAAATCAAAAATCAACCTCTGGCTTGCAGAGCTTGGTGCTGAGAACCCTGAAGACACAATTTTTGCTATTGGTCACGATGCGGGTGTTCCACACAGCCAGGGAAACCCAAATGATCTTCTTCAATTAGGAAAAACGATTGTTTTTGATATCTTTCCTTGTGAAACTGGAGGAGGATATTATTATGATTTCACCAGAACTTGGTGTTTAGGATATGCGCCAGCTGAAATTCAAAATATGTATGATCAGGTAAAGCATGTTTATGATACAGTTGTAAATGAATTGGAAGTGGATCAGCCTTTTGAGAAATTTCAAAAAAGAACCTGTCAATTATTTGAAGAACAAGGTCATCCGACTGTCAATTCCCATCCGGGAACTGAAACAGGTTATGTTCATAGTGTTGGACACGGTCTAGGATTGAATGTACATGAAATGCCGTTTAGTGGAGCATCCAGTGGTCCAAATGATGTATTGGCCAAAGGTTCTGTATTTACAATTGAACCCGGACTTTATTATCCAAACAAGGGGTATGGAATACGTATAGAAGATTCTTATTATGTAAACCCAAATGGCCAAATAGAGATTTTGGCAGAGTTCCCTTATGATCTTGTATTACCAATGACTCTAAAACCTCAGAATTTCTGAATTAACAAATATGGAATTATTATTCCAAATAGGAACATCCAATGAATCAAATGAAAAAAAATTTCCTCCCAGTCAGAATTCTAGCGATTGAAACCTCTTGTGACGAGACAGCTGCAGCCATCTTAGAAAATGGCCGTGTTTTATTATCTTCAGTTGTTGCTTCCCAAATAGAAATTCATCAACAATACGGCGGAGTATTTCCCGAAGTAGCTTCACGACAACATGTTAGAGATATTTATCGAGTCGTTGACCAGGCTTTACAACAAGCACATATGAGTCTGGATAATATGGATGCAATTGCAGCAACGCGTGGTCCAGGTTTAGCAGGTTCACTGGTTGTAGGAATGAATATGGCAAAAGGGATTGCAATAGGAAAACAACTGCCCTTAATTGGTGTGAATCACCTGGAGAGTCATATCTACTCAGCCTGGCTCTATCCAGATGAGACACCTAACCCACCTGCTCCCCCAGAATTTCCCTTGCTTGCCTTATTAGTATCGGGTGGACATACCGAGCTGATTATTATGAAGGAACATTTAGTCTACCAAAGATTGGGAGGAACACTTGACGATGCTGCCGGTGAGGCTTTCGATAAAGTAGCACGTTTATTTGGGTTATCTTATCCTGGGGGACCATCCATCCAAAACGCAGCTCAAACAGGAAATATTAAGGCATTCAATTTTCCAAGGGCAAGAATGGAAGGAACATGGGATTTTTCATTCAGTGGTGTAAAAACCTCTGTTCTGAGAGTTGTACAGGAACTGGAGAAAAGCGGTAGACCATTACCCGTATTTGATCTTGCCGCCAGTTTTCAGGAATCAATTGTTGATGTTTTATTTCAAAAAACATTGCAGGCTGCTAAAGAATTCAATGTCAAAAACATAATTGTTGCAGGCGGAGTCTCTGCTAATCAGGCTTTGCGGGATCGCTTTCTTAGCCAACATGAAATCCCGGTATTTATCCCTCCTTTGAAATATTGCACGGATAATGCAGCCATGGTAGCAGCAGCTGGATACTTTCGGTTTGTCCATGGGAAGACTGATACTCTTGATATTGATGTTTTACCGACCTGGCCAATTTCTTTTACTTTGTAACCTTTTTATCGGAGAAACATCTAAATGACAGAACAAGAAATTGATTCCCTGAATTTATCCGCATTAAAACAAGGAAATCATTCTGAACTTGCTCGAATGGTAACGCGGTATTCAGATTCTATTTATAGGGTAGCGTTAGGCATGTTAAATAATCCGTCAGATGCAGAAGATATCCTTCAAGAAACCTTTATTAAAGCCATTCGAGCATTACCAACTTTTGAGGGAAGATCATCATTGTCAACCTGGTTATACAGAATTGCAGTTAATGAATCCCTGATGCTCATTCGAAAACAAAAACCAGAAGTTGCAGTTTCGGATGATGAATTCAATGATTCCAATGACATAGACTCCTTTCCATCTTTTCAAATTCAGGATTGGTGCTGCCTTCCTGAAAAAGATTTTATGTCAACCGAAACGAAATCAATTCTTGATCAATCGATTCAAAAATTATCCGCTAATCTGCGATCTGTTTTTATCTTGAGGGATATTGAAGGTCTATCTATTCAAGAAACTGCTGAAGCATTGGGGATAACCGAAACCAATGTTAAAACAAGACTATTAAGAGCACGGTTAAAATTAAGAGAAGAATTGTCGGATTATTTTGGGGAATATCTTAACAAGGAAAACCAAAATGGATAACAAACAGCATTGCAAAGAATTGTTATCATCAATCTCCGAATATATTGATGGCTCGCTAAATGAGCAGTTGTGTGCCGAACTGGAATCGCATTTGAACGGATGTGATAATTGCCGGGTTGTTGTAAATACTCTGAAAAAAACGATTGAAATATATCATGACCAGGTTAGCCAGGACACAGCTCCTCAGGATGTTAAAGATCGATTATTCGTGAAACTAAATCTTGATGATTACATGAAGAAGTAATATCTCAAAATAGTTCTTAAGATTTTGAGTTTTTTTGCAACTTTTCTAAAATTTATTCATCTAACCTTTCAATCAGGTTGGTCATGTAATGAATACTTATGAGCATCCAATGGAATCGGAAATTCTAGATTTGGAAAAAATCAAGACAGAACAGGAAATCCGGTTTGGAAACAGTTGTCCACAATGTAAAACCGGTACTCTCGATTACGATGGTTGTTTAAACCTTATCTGTCATCATTGTGGTTATGTTTCAAGTGGTAGTTTTACCTGATAATTTTTTGGGTGATTCCCGGTGGGAATATTAATGAAGGAGGAATAAATGTCTACAAAATTTTTAGAAGATAAGATTGTCGATCAAGTAAAAGATTTTTTTCAAGATTTGGTAAACCCAGTGAAAATCCTGTTTTTTGGAAGTTCACAAGAAAATTGCGATTATTGTTCTGATACTTTATTATTGATGGAAGAAATTGCCGAATTAAGTGAAAAGATCAGTATTGAAACATATGACATTGACAAAGATGCAGAAAAAGCCAGTCAATTTAATATTGAATTTGCACCAACAACTGTGATCACAACGATTTTTAATGGGACAGAGATCGATTATGGTGTTCGTTTTCTGGGGATTCCGGCAGGTCATGAATTTACTTCAATGATCGTAAGCCTAGTAAATGTTTCCAAACAAGAATCCGGGCTTTCAAATGTAGTTAAAGAAAAACTTGCTAGTCTCACTCAGCCAGTAGAATTAAAAGTCTTCGTTACACCAACCTGCCCATATTGTCCTAACGCAGTGATTCTTGCACACCAAATGGCAATTGAAAGTAAAATGATTACAGGCGAGATGGTGGAAGCAATGGAATTTCCAGACCTATCCGAACAATTTAAAGTCTCTGGGGTTCCCCATACAATTATCAATATGGGCATGGGTGAAATTGTCGGTGCTGCCCCAGAATCACTTCTAATGGAAGAAATTGAAAAAGCCCTAAAAATAACAGCCTGAGCAAGCAAAAAAGGAAGTAAATATGGATGCAAAAGTAAGCTGGCATAACGGCTTAATCTTCACAGGATCTGCTGATTCAGGATTCCAAATTCCCTTGGGTGGAAAAAAAGAACCAGGAGAAACCAAAGATGGGTTTCTTCCGATGGAATTATTTGCCATCGGGTTGGCTGGATGTACAGGAATGGATGTTATTTCGATTCTTGAAAAAATGCGGCAAGATGTAACGAGTTTTGAAGTAAAAGTACATGCAGACCGTGTTAATCAACATCCCAAAGTATTTTCAGAAATTATCGTTGAGTACATTTTATCCGGGCACAATATTGATATTAAAGCAGTGGAAAAAGCAGTACAACTTTCGGAGGAAAGATATTGCCCTGCACAAGCGATGTTATCAAAAACTGCTAACATTCGTCACGTTATTACATTGGTTTGAAGTTGAAAAGTATTGATTAAATTGGCAAACTTAAATAAATAAAATCAATTGTTGCCAGAATCTATTATTTTTCAATTAGCCCTCTGGCTGTCACCTGACTATTCTTATCTGAACATACACAGGCTTTCAGAACAATTCCATTTTTTTCCAACGTTCCTGTGTAGGCAATGTTTCCACCGCCTATTTTCCACCCCTCAAAGGTAAATGCTAATGGGCCGTATGCCAAAATCCATTCACCATTATATTTTCTGGCTATGTGAACATGGGTTCCGGTCGCTGCTCCTCCTTCGCAAGATGGCATTCCAATCGGGTCACCTTGTTTTAAGGTAGTTCCGACCCTGGGAAGACTATTATTGGCTAAATGCAAGTAAAGAATGGTCCATCCAGTTTTTTCATCATTATCGCCATCTAAATCCAAAACTGCATAGGCATCTCCGGTTCGGACGATGACACCATCAGCAATAGCTAATGCAGGATATTCCGAAGGACTACAACCACCTACAGCAGAAGATGGTGCAAAGTCGACCGCAGAAAAAGGAGCTCCGGTCCCCCAGCCAGTATGGGGTCCACCTGTATACGCCCAAGTCTGACCAGGTGCAAATGGAAAAATGAATTCAGGTTGCTGGAAGCTTCCAGGAATTAATTTAAGATCACCTTCCCAAGGATCGCCAAATAATTGTGTGTAAGTACCTAATAATCCCTGTTCACTGATTGCCAGATTATATCGATCCCTATCCAGAACCTGCGAGTAATAATATTGAATAGTTGTAGAAGCTGCGTTTTGCCAGGGGTCCGGGCGTTCAAGACGTCCATCGGAATGTTTATAAGTTGTCAATGTCCCATCCCGCCATTGATAGTATCCATTATTAAGATAATTTGCCAACCAGACAATTTGTTGGGCAAAACCCTTATGAAAGGCATCTTCATACCCCAGCAGATATCCATCAATATTATCTGGTGGTTCAGGGTTACTCAAAGCACCTGTTTGATATTCCAGAATTGCCAGGATTAATTTTTGGCTAACACTAAATAATTCGCTGATGTAGAAAATGACTTCAGCCCCAGAACGAGTTCGTTCTCCGACGGTATCCCGAACAAGTCTTAGCCATCCTGGTTGAGAATTTACAAAATCCACAATATCAAAACCAACATCTCTGGGTCCGTAAACAAAAGCAATATCGGGAATGATCTGAAAAGAACTGCTCCAAATGGATTGGTAATAAATTGGAATCTGCATTGGAAAACCGGGTGGTAAGGTAGTTACATCTTGAGGTATCACCGGATTTGCTTCCATAATTTCAGCAACGGTAGTATTGAAATGGATAGCCACAGCGGATAATGTATCCCCACTTTGGGCAATATACTCAACCAATGTTCCCGGTAAATAGGCAGGTCTAGTAGGCTGAGGGGTTAATTTTTCCAGGTTTGATACCTGGGTGAGTTCGAGAGGTGCTACTGTAGTTGCATAAATAAATCTATTCTGATCTACTGGTGCACACCCGCTTAATACAAAAATGAATGCACCCAATATTCGTAAACCCACTTGTATAAAGGATTTATTCAAAAATAGATTTATCTTCATACAATAAGATTACACACAAAATTGTTCAAAAAACAACCTTTTGGCTGAAATTAATTACATTTATTGTCTAATTATAACAGTCTCATGGGAACCATATGTTCTTGCAGTAACCAGTGAATCACCTTTTGTCATCGTTCCTTCGTAAACTTTCGTGCCTTGGTGTACAACCCAATCACTCAGAGTAAAAGGTAACGGTCCATCCGCTGAAATCCACTCACCATTATATTTTCTGGCAATGTGAACATGTGTTCCCGTTGAAGACCCACCTTCACAGGAAGGATGGCCGATAATTTGATCCTGGTCCAAATAGGTGCCTTTTTCAACTTTACCTTCAGTTGCAATGTGCAGATACATGATTACCCAACCAGTTTGTTCATATCCATCTCCATCCAGATCTACCACAACAAGCCCGGTTCCTGTTCGAACGACAAGTCCAGGAGCTGAAGCAACTACCCAGGCGGAGGAATAGACACAACCTTGTTTATCGCTTGCCGGTGCAAAATCAATGGCAGCATACGATCCTTTTGATCCCCAGGCATAATGAGGACCACCTGTGAAACTCCAAATTTTTCCAACTTGAAATGGTAATTCCAATGTGGGTTGTACAGAATTGGTTGGGAATAATGGCTCAACTGTTTGTGCCCTTAACCAGGGATTCCCAAACATAGTTTCAAATAAAACTGGGAAACTCTCTTTCCCATATAAAACACCTAACCACCGGGCAGGATCATAAAAATATGCAAAGAAATGTTGGATGGCCGCAGATCCAGCATTGATGTTTGGTGCGATCCTTTCCTGGCTTCCATCCGAAAACTGAATTTCGGTAATACGACCTTCCCGCCAACCATAGTAACCCATCGAAATTGTTTGCATGGCGTATACCAATTGTTTATAAAGGCCTTTTCTTTCATTGATCACATATCCTAACGGATAGTCCTTTTCAGCCAGATTACCTGGTTGACCGTATACCCAATGACTTTGGTATTCCAATAAAGCCAACAATAATCTCGGATTAATCGACTCCTCCGTTGCAACTAATTGAATTATCTCGACACCACTATACCAACGATCTACATGGTATTCCCGGAAGGTGCTAAGAAATCCACCAGCCTGGCTTACAAATTCTGACATATTGAAGTCCAATGCGGAAGGTGAATAAATCACTTCACTGTCAGGCAAGATAGGGTCTGAGGCAATATTTGCCCCATAATAATCCGGAATAATTAACAAAGTACCTGGAGAAATCAAACCTGTAGGCGAGATGGTTGTTTGAACCTTAATTTCGTCAACATTCACACCGTATCTTGCAGCGATCACTGGAAGTGTGTCGCCGGCTTGGGTGTAATAGATTATTGGCGGTCTTGGCGTAAGGTTTCGTGTTGCGGTCGGTAAAGGTGGTTCTTCTGTTATCGTTGGTCCTAACACCACCTGGTCCGTTATTTCAGGAGCAACTGGAGTTTCTTGTTGAACTGAGGATGTTTGTTGTGGAAACTCGACTTCATTTGTGGTTGTCTCCAAGGGAGCGACAGGTGTTAACGCCTTATATCCAGCAGTTGCTGTAAGGTCGAGAGCACTGACATAGTATGAATTTAAGCTACATGCCAAAATTGAAACCAGCCACGTTGTAAAAACAAAAGCTGTCCCTAATTTCTTAGCGCATGACCAGGCTTTCAGGTCTGTAGTAAGCCCATGCTTCAATATACTCTCCATTCTTAACAAGAAAGCCATCATACTCATTTTCGCTGCCTTCAGTGCTATATCCATCCATGACAAAAGGAATTGATCCCGCTGCATTCATCCAGATCCCATTATACCTTCTTGCGATGTGCAAATGAGATCCTGAGGATACACCGCCTTCACATGAAGTGTGCCCAATGTTATCACCAGCCAAAACTTGAGTTCCAGTCTGAACTTGTTCCCAACTTGATATGTGAAGGTAGAGAATTGTCCAGCCAGTTTGTTCATTACCGTCACCATCCAAGTCCTGAATGACGGTACCAAATTCATTTCGAATGATAAGCCCATCAGCAACTGCTGTCACCCAATCACCACTCACAACACATCCCATTGGGCTGCCAGGTGGTGCAAAATCTAATGCAGCCCAAGCGGTTCCAACACCCCAACCAGAATGAGGTCCCCCAGTAAATGACCAGGCAATCCCATTTTGAAATGGAAGTATCAATTCCGGTTGTTTTAAATCCTCTGGTAATAAATCGTCAATTGAGTAATTAAAAGGATTACCAAAAAATTGTTGATAAAGATTGAAAATCCCTTGTTCAGATGTCGCAACTATCCATTCATCTTTATTGAAGTGATTTCCCGCCCAATATTGTACTCCTGCAGTACCAGCATTGATCGTTCCGCTCGCTGGAATGTACGAACCATCTTTTAAAATAAAATACCCAATTTTATTGTCCAGCCAGTGATAAAAGCCCCAATTAAGATCAGATGCAATCGATCCAAGAACCTGATAAAGATTGGTCTTCCAGGCATCCGTTGGTACAGGAGTTTTAGGATCAAGGCTTTTATTTTCAGACCGTAGCCAACCTGTCTGGTATTCAAACGCTGTTAAAAGAATTCGCGGATTTACAGAATATTCTTCTGCAACCTGCATGACTACTTCTTCAGCGTATTCTAAAGATGATAAATAACCGGAAAATTGTGAAAGAAATGAAGAACAATCGAAACCAATCGAAGATGGACTATAAACAAGTTCTGAATCAGGAACAATCTTAAAATCTACAGGTTTTAAATTTGGATCAACAGTTGGGATAACAAGCGATTGCCCGACTTCCACCAAGTTAGGATTTGTGATTTTATTTTCTTGCAACAATGCATTAAGGTCAACACCAAAATTGCGGGCGATGACACTCAACGAATCACCTTGTTGTACTGAATAATCTACTGGATCTTTCCTCAAAGTAGGCATCACACGAGGTGAATCTGGCGTGGGCGTTACTCCAGAATTACGATAGACTTTTGTCTCAATCATGCTGGAATTATTTTGACTTTCGGATTGAACTTTTCCTATCGTAGTTGGTGTATTGAATGTAAGCTGCCACGGTTCAACTTTTGGTGCAGTTTTTATACAGCCAATTAAAGTTAACATTAATGCCAAGAGTGTGATATTTACCAGGACATTTTTTTTCATATCAATTCATGAGCCTGCCGGCTAATTCTCTGCCACCAATCAGATGCATATGCAGATGAAATACGGTCTGCTTTCCGTCTTTCCCGGTATTTACCATCACGCGAAATCCTTTTTCATCAATTCCATGTTGTTTTGCAAGATCTCTTGCTACATAAAATAAACGTGCAAGCACTGGCGAATCCTCATCTTGGATTTGATTAATGGAAGAAATATGTTTGTTCGGTACTATTAACAAATGGACTGGAGCAACTGGATGAATATCTTCAAAAACCGTTATTAATTCATCCGAAAATACAGTTTTTGCCTTAATTTCTCCAGATATTATTTTACAAAATACACAATCATTTTCCATTTTAATTTTCCCTCTGGTCAGGTTTTGATTGAATCTCCGGGTAACCCTGACAAAAGTATTGATACCAATTAAATTCCATTTTCTGATTTTGTTCTGCAAAAATAATTGCCTGATTTGAAATCGTAACCGCTTCATCCAAATTGATGTAAGCCGTTGTACTCCAATAACGTGGAAGAAGCATCAAGGGATCATCCATTTCAATTTCCTGCTCCCCTAATGGGATCCAATTGAACATTATTGGACCCCGGGAATAGGCGGTAAAACCGATCTGGTACTCCGCTTCACGAACAATTCTTAATGATTCAATCGTAAAATTCCCTCCAGGCCAAATAAAGGCGATTGGACGTTTTCCAAAATTCTTTTCAATTGCTTTAATTGGATTATATATTTCATTTTTAATTATTTCTTCAGAAGTAAATTCAGTAAAATAGGTGCTACCATTATGAAGGAATCCATGCGCTTGCATATCCAATCGATTAGTTGAATTTAATTCCCGCATCTCATTCCATTCGCGTTCATCAGCAATACCACTAATATAAGCAAGTGTTACTGTCCAATCGTTTTGTTCTAAAACAGGTAAAAAATGATCGCGAACAACACCGGGTCTTCGATCATCAATGATTAAAATCATAGATAATTTTGGAATTACAGCATTGTTGTACAGAAAATCCGCTAATTCCTGAGATGTAATCGTTTCAAATCCAAGATCTTTGGCGTGCTTCATTGTTTCCTCAAAGTATTCGTGACTTACAGTCAGCGGATCCGTTACCGGTTTTCCAGGTTGTCTTACTGAATGATACATGATCGGTACAACTATTGTGCCAGGTACACTTTTTGAATTGCCCCATCGGTTGGATAAATAATTACATTGATCCGAAACATATGTTTGTGGTTTAACATTCCGTAATAAGATTTTTGTCTCAAAGAGATTTAAATCAAAGGGAGTTGTTGTCAATGTTGGTGTGAGAGTAATCGTAGGAGTCTGAGTAGGTGTTTTGCTTGGTAACACAACAGGTTTAAAAGGTGTATTTGTCTGATCAACAATGGTGGCACTTGGGCTAATTTGTATTTTTTCAGCCACGATGGGAATGGACGAATTGATGGTTGGTCGACAGGCAGATAAAAATAAACCTATACTCAATAAAAGTATCGTCAAACTTAAATTTGTCAACATCCATCTTAGTTGTTTTGAAATCAAGTCAACTTGAATCCTTTTATCTAAGAACTTTTTTCGTTATTTCTATTTTCTCGACCAAACCTATCTCATGTTTTATTAGTAGTGGTTTAAGACATAAAGGATTATACCCTCCCATTTATCGTGCTGCGAAAAAAAAAACAAAACAATATTTCTTTATAAAAAGATGGATATAGGGTATAATGCACACCGTTTCGGGGCGTGGCTCAGCCCGGATAGAGTGCACGGTTCGGGACCGTGAGGTCGGCGGTTCAAATCCGCCCGCCCCGACAAAAAGTCTCTTATTAATTAGGAGGCTTTTTTATTTATAACTCCAATATGGATTTGTTCTTTAATTCTTCTGTCAATTTCAAAAATTTGTATACATCCGCAAAATTGGAAACTAATCCTAAGGAAATCCTTACGGCTCCAGTGCTTTTGTCATCGATACAATATTGTAAATCCTGATATTCAAGTTGCTGCTTCATTGAAAAACAAGTATTCATTTCTTTTTTTGAAATTCCTAAAGCCATTTCACCATCACCCGGATTGCAAAAACAACCTGTTCGAATGGAGATGTTTCGACTATTTGCCAATTTTTCAATAATATTATGATCAATAAAATGTCCATTGTTGTCAAAAAAGTTCATGGCAATCGTCCCACCACGATCAATCATTTCAATAGGGCCGTAAATTTGTAATAATGCAGTTCCATTATCATGCTTTTTTTCAGACAATTTGATCAACAGCCATTCTGTCAGAATGCCTATACGGCTTTGAATCATGGAGTAACCAATTTTCCGGATTTGTTGAACTCCAATTTCTATTGCAGGTAAATTTAAGAAATTTAAAGTCCCATCTTCAAATCCTTCAGGACCAACATGCAAATAATGACGATCACCTTGCACCGAAGCAACTGTGATTGTACCTCCTGCAAACCAAGGTCTCTTTAATTTAGATAAGGCATTTCTTTTTGCAATGAGTGCCCCAACACCACTTGGATATCCAAAAATCTTATAAAAAGAAAGGGTAACAAAATCCGGATGGTAGATCGATAAATCGAGAGGATTTGTGGGTAAAAATGCAGCTGCATCCAATAGAACATCCCATCCCAGATTTTGTGCAATTGAAATCCAACTTAAAGGATGTTTTACTCCGGAAAAATTGGATTGCGCTGGGAAAGCAAACAGATTATCCTTTTTTATGTCAACTAATTCGAGTTGGATCATTAATTCATTTGAATCCAGGCGCATTTCTGGTGTGACCATCGGAACATAAACAATATGCGATCCTTTTGAGCGTGCAAATTCGCGGATTCCATTGACTGAATTATGATTATCATAGGTTAATAAAAATTTCGAATTTTCCACAAATGGGTAAGATTCCCCAACAAGCTTTAATGCGCCACTTGCATTTTGGGTAAATATACATACATATTCTTCCGGGTCAGCATTCAGGAAATCCAAGACAGTCCTACGAGCATTGGTTACCAATGAATTTGTATTTTCAGACGTAGGATTGGATGAATGTGGATTGCCAAAAACTTGTTTCCTTAACAGATTAGTGTGCGTTATAACCTGGCTTTCTCCATACAATCCTGCACCAGTGAAATCTAAATATACATGTCCTTGTTGATCCAATATTGAATAATCATCATTTCGTAGATCATCAATTGATTCGGTCAAAAAATAATCTGGATATTCATTAATGAATTCTTTCTTGGCCAAAAAATAATCATCTGCCTGACTAATAAATTTTTTTCCACTCAAATCAGTAAAAGATTTCATAAAGCCTCAAAAAAGAAACATCAGTAGATGGTTTATTAATTAAAAATCTTCTTTGTTGTATCCAATGGATAAGATTTATTATTATTGAAAAAACACTATATAATACCGATATGGCTCTACCAAAATTATATCCAATAATTCTATCGCCAACTGTAAAAAATTATATCTGGGGTGGGCAAAAACTGCTGAATTTAGTTGGTGCTGACAAGGCAACCGATCAAAAGCCAGTTGCAGAAATTTGGGCTGTCCATGGGAAAAATTATATAAAAAATGGTTTTTATTCTGGATATACACTGAACCAATTATTGAATGAAAGACCAAAAGATTTGATGGGATTATCACAAAGTTGGAATCAAGGGGATGAATTTCCAATTCTGATAAAAATTTTGGATTGCCAGCAATGGCTTTCCATTCAGGTTCATCCGGATAATTTACTTGCAAAAAAACTTGAAGGACCGCAACATAGTGGGAAAACCGAGACGTGGTACTTTTTGGATTCTGAACCAGGCTCTCAAATATATGCGGGAACAAAAACAGATGTAACACAAACAGCTTTGACAGATGCAATTGAAAGTCACAAAATTCAGGATGTTCTGCAAATGCATGAAATTAAAAAAGATGATTTTATACTAATCGAGGCAGGTGTCATTCATGCATTAGGACCCGGTCTGGTCGTTTATGAACTTCAACAAAACTCAGATCTCACCTACCGTGTTTATGATTGGGACCGGCCAATGAATGCAGGTAGACCTTTGCACATCGAAAAATCTTGTCTGGCAGCCAAAAATCTTCAAACCACTCCCCGCAATTTGCAGCCAAAAGTCAAAGGCAACTCTTTTTTGCCATTAATTCAAAGCCCATTTTTTAAATTAGAAATAATTAATAATATGGATGGTTTCATCAATTTCGATACAGCTTTTATGACTTTTCAAATTTTAACTGTGTCTTCTGGAGAAATGATTTTACAAACTGATGACCAGGCTTTTAGTATTAAACAATACGAGACGATTCTTTTACCAGCGGGTCTCGGAAAATATAAACTTTCCGGAGATTTTTCGGTACTTCGAGCCTCTCCTTGTATTTGTGAATCGTAGCTTCAAGTTCTCCATGTCCCATTCTTATATTTTTCAATTATTAGTGGGTTTGCCCGATTCAATTAATGTTGAATTTGCATTCTCCGAAAAAACTGTTATTATTCGCAAATATTGTGTGTAAAGAATTAATGGTAATTTAAAGGTCAGGATTTTGATGAATGAACAAAAACCAACAATCGTCGTAGCAGTAAGCGGCGGAGTGGACAGCTCTGTAGTTGCGGCTATGTTAACAAAATCAGGATACCCTGTAATTGGCGTCATGATGCATCTTTGGAGCGAGGAGGGAAAAGAATGTGAAAACAAATGCTGTACACCTCAAGCGATGGAAGATGCACGAAAATCTGCACAAACATTGGGCTTTCCATTTTATACAATCGATGCAGCGGATATCTTTAGGAAGAGAATTGTCCAATATTTCCTGGATGGATATGCGGCAGGAAAAACACCGAATCCTTGTGTAAATTGCAATCGCGAAATTAAATGGGGACTTTTATTAGACAAAGCCAAGGAATTGGGCGGTGATTTTCTAGCTACGGGTCATTATGTGCGACGTGAGTTAGCTGAGAATGGTAAAGTAATTGTCAAAAAAGCCAGAGATTCCCTAAAAGATCAATCCTATGTGATGAGCATGTTAAATCAAAGCCAATTAAAACATACACTTTTCCCATTAGGTGATTATCTTAAAACCGAAGTCCGTGATATGGCCAGAGAATTTAAGTTACCAATGGCAGAAAAAAAGGATAGTCAGGATTTATGTTTTGTATCCGATGTAAGCTATAAGGATTTTCTACTGCGAAATGCACCAGAAGTTGCCATACCAGGAGTAATTTTTGATAAGTTTGGGAATAAATTGGGTGAGCATCAAGGCCTGGCTTTTTATACGATCGGTCAAAGAAAAGGAATTGGAATTGCAGCCCCTGAACCCCTTTACGTTTTGGATAAAGACCCTCTCAATAATTCTATTATTGTCGGAACAGTTTTGGACCTTAATCAGGAATCCATCATTGCAAAGGATGTAAATTGGATCAGTGGAGAAATTCCAGCAAATGTTCAAAACATTCAAGTCAAGATTCGCTATAAAGCAGGCTATCAGATTGCTTCCCTTGAACCTCTGGAAAATAACCGGGTAACAGTTCATTTTGATACCCCCGTTCGAGATGCGACTCCAGGCCAATTTGCTGTCTTTTATGATGGTGACATTGTGCTAGGCGGTGGAGAAATTACAAAATCAGTTTAATAGTCCCAATTACAATCTTTTTCGCAAGATAATATTGTACCAATTTGTTGATTGACGACCTAATGTGGTCGTATTATTCCAAGTTTTTACTAATTCAAAACCTGGGTTTGCTTTAAGAATATTCTTAAGGTCAATTTCATTAACCATGGTGAAGGATCTTCCCTTTGTTAGTAATTTTCCGGTCCCATATTTAAAAGACGAAAAAAAGATGCCATCTTGTTTCAGACTTTGGAATATTCGCTGAAATATCGAATTGAGTTCAATTTTTTCAATATGTAACAAAGAAGCACAAGCCCAAACCCCATCAAACATCTTGTCGTAATTCATATCTTGAAAGCGTAGATTTAGCACTGCAAGCCCAGTATTTTTTCTTGCAATTCTTGTCATATTGATTGAGGCATCAAATGCCATCACTTGATACCCTTGTTGAAGAAAATACAAGCTGTCCCTACCCGACCCACAACCTGCATCTAATATCGTTCCACCTTTTGGGATGTAAGTGAGAAATTCTTTGATCACCTCGCTCATATCCATCAAAAAAGTCTGTGAAGCATACTCATCAGCATGATTATCGTAAAATTCTATATTTGGTTTTTTATTTTTCATATTTCCACTGAAATCAAGATTTTTTATTACCTCATTATATCTGTAAAAAAATGGTTAGAATTATCAACTTTTGAAATAAAAACATTAATGTATAAACTTTTTCAGCCATCTCACAAAATTAATTTGCACTATTCGGACATTAATAGTATAAATATCCAAAATTAGTTCAATATCGAAACATTTAATTCAAGGATCACTTACATGGAAAACTCAAAAGAACAAAAAATCTCCGGTATTCCAATGCCGATTGTCACTCTAAATCGATCAATTTTATTTTTTGGTGTCCTAATTGCTATCTCTACACAGCAAATTTGGATTACGAGCTTGCTTTTCCTGGTTTTATTGCCAGCCACACTATTTGGAAGGAAATTTAGCTTGATCTTTCGACTCGGATCAATCCTTTTTGCTGAAAAAAACAAATCAGCTGAAGTAGAAGATCCAAGTTTGCAGCGCTTTAATAATGGTATTGCAACCATATTACTCGGATTGTCTCAGATCGCATTTGTGTTTAACCAGAATATTACCGGATGGATATTCTCGGGAATGGTCGCAATTGCATCCGGGGTAGCATTATTAGGTTTTTGTGTTGGATGTTTTCTTTTCTACCAATTTAAACTTCAAAAATATCGATTTTTTCGATCGAATTAGAACGATCTAATTTTATATTGATAGAGAATGGATAAAATTTTCTGTTCCTTCTCTTTAGATTTAATGTTCTTTTGCAATTTCACTTATACCCTGAAAAAAAGCGGCTCTATTTATGTTTAAAGATTTACCAGGTACCTTTTTGGCGATTAAGTTAAACCACGATTCCGGGTCCTGGTTTAATAAACCGCATAAAGCACCCAGAATAACAACATTTGAAATTTTGTTATTCCCCAATTCTTCTGCAATTTTGACACCATTGACCCAATAATCCCGTCTGGTAAATTCATGGATGGCTTCCTTAATCGTCTCGTCAGAAGGATAAATGAAATTCCCTGAACTCACAGTTACCGGTGTAATATTGTGATCATTAATCACAATCACACCATACGGTCGAAGTTGATCGACAAAACGCAATGCTTCCAATTTTTCAAAAGCGATCAATATATCGACATCACCTTTTGCAATAATTGGAGAATGAACTTCTTCTCCCCACCGGACATGGGAAATTACTGAACCGCCTCTTTGCGACATCCCATGAACTTCTGCTTTTTTGACATCATGACCAAAAGCTAAACCCAATTCTGCCAGAACATTACTTGCCAATATTGTCCCCTGCCCTCCAACACCGACTAATAAAAAATTGAGTATTGGTGTGTTTATTCCTAAGTTTGGAAAAGAAAACATTAACCCTCCCATGTTAATTGGCTTTTGAAATCATTTGATTCCGAAACAAAATGGCATCACGTGGACAAACTTGTGCACAAATTTCACAACCTGTACACAACGCTGCGTCGATTTCTGCCAAGGGACGGTTATATTTTGGGTCAAGTTCAGCAGATTTCGTTATTGCAGGACAGCCAATCCGGAAGCAGACCGTGCATCCATTGCATTGATCAGTGACTTCTAATGAAATATAACGTTTCCTGGCTGCAGGTAATAATGCACACTCTTCCTTTGTAATGAGTACAGCCGGTCCATCTTCTTTCAACCATTGGCGCAGTGTTTTCTCTATCAGGTCAACATCATACGCTTCGACCGTCAGAACCTTGGTTATCCCACAGGCACGAACAAGCGCCTGGATATCCAATGAAACTGTCTCTTGATTCTGCAGAGTTTTCCCCGTTCCTGGATTTTCCTGATGGCCCGTCATACCAGTTACACGGTTGTCCATAATAATTGTGATCACATTGGACTTGTTATAAGCCACATTAATTAAAGGTGCTATACCACTATGAAAAAAAGTTGAATCCCCAACGACAGCGACATGACGTTCCTTATCACCAGCCACAGAAGCTCCATGTGCCACACCAATACTGGCACCCATACAACCGCAAGTGTCTGTCGTACTCAAAGGGGGTGCAACACCCAGTGTATAACAGCCAATATCACCATTAACCGGGACTTTTAATTTGTTTAGAACATAAAATGATGATCTGTGCGGGCATCCTGGACACAGTGTCGGAGGTCGTGGAGGAAGTTGTACGTCAACCTTCCAATCTGAATCCTGGATTTCTCCATTGTATAGTCCAGCTCTTTTCGCGGCTTTTCGGACAATGGTAGGATTTAATTCTCCAAAAACCGGAAAGATTGATTTCGTCATTGGATATTCACGTGAGTCATGTTCTGAATGGAGAAAAAGATTGACCCCAATTGCTCTGACTTGATCTTCAATAAATGGATCCAATTCCTCTAGAACAATAACTTTTTTTACTTTAGCTGCAAAATCAGTTATTAACTTTTTCGGTAAAGGGTAAACCATTCCCAATTTAAGAATACTGGCAGAAGGGAATACTTCACGGGCATATTGATAAGCGATCCCCCCAGTTATGATTCCCAAATCGGTATCACGCCATTCCACCCGATTTAGCTCAAAATTCTCTGCAAATTGAGCAATTTCCGCGATTCTTGCTTCAATGACTGGATGTTTTTGACGTGCATTGGCTGGAATCATCACATATTTCAACGGGTTCCTGGGGTACTTTCCAGGTTCCGGTAAATTTGCCTGGCTTTCTGAAACTTCAACTGCGCCGCTCGTGTGACAAACACGAGTTGTCAAGCGTAAAAGTACAGGAGTATCGAATTGTTCACTGAGATTAAAAGCAGCGATTGCATAATCTCGGGCATCCTGACTATCAGAAGGGTCAAGACATGGAATTCTTGAGAATTTTGCATATTGTCGATTATCCTGTTCATTTTGGGAAGAATGCATAGATGGGTCATCTGCAGATACAATCACCAAACCAGCTTCAATTCCAGTCATGGCTACATAAAAAAGTGCATCTGCTGCAACATTCAATCCAACATGTTTCATCGTTGAAATCGCTCGTTTACCAGCATACGCTGCTCCAATTGCAACATCCAATCCAACCTTTTCATTAGGCGCCCATTCAGCGTAAACATTTGGATAGAGAGCAAAAGTCTCCATAATTTCAGTGCTGGGGGTCCCGGGATAACCGGATGCTACGCTGCAACCTGCTTCCCATGCGCCTCTCGCAACTGCTTCGTTTCCGGATAAAAGTCGTTTCATGAATTCTCCTTCAGTTGTATTCTACTTTCGATTTACATTTTTTAAAGGAATGATGAATCTAAAATTACTCGTCCATCCAAAGCAATTGAACCTTCACCTTTTGGTAAAACTAACAATGGATTAATTTCTATTTCGCTAATTTCAGGAAAATCACAGGAAAGCTGGCTGAGTCTCATCAATATATCCACAACCGATTCGATGTCTGATTCTTTTGCACCTCTAAATCCACGCAATAGTGTTCCAGCTTTGGTTGAAAATACAATATCCATTGCGTCGTTTTTGGAAATTGGTGCCACCCGAAAAGCTACATCTTTAAATAATTCCACATAAATACCACCTAATCCAAACATGATAACCGGACCAAATCCCGGATCACGACGCATGCCAACGATCACTTCCTGGCCTTTAGGTGCCATTTTCTCAACGATTACGCCATCAATTTCAGTATGAGGCATAAGATTATGAATATCAGCCATCATGATCTGAAATCCGTCCAATACTTGCTCAGTATCGAAAATGTTCAACCGGATTCCACCTACATCTGACTTGTGTAGAATGTCTTTTGAAATAATTTTTAATGCCACAGGAAATCCAATTTTCTGCGCAACAATAGCAGCTTCTTGAGCTGATTTTGCAATTTCTCCTTTGATTACTGAAATACCATAGCTTTCTAAAATGGGTCGGGTCAATGCTTCCCCGAGACTCATTTCAGCCCTGTATTTCGTAAATATCCTCCTGGTCATTTCATAATTTATATTCTCAGTAATTGGTTTTATTTCCTCATATGAGCTCTTCCAATTAGCATAACGTAACATTGCGCCTAACACGTTACCAACACTTTCCGGATAAACGAACATTGGAACATGATTTGCGTGCAAGACTCTCCGCGGCTCTGCAACTAACTGATCGCCCATAAAACAAGCGATAACCGTTTTTTCTGTCAAATTTGCAATTTTGTAAATACTATGAGCCACCTCAACCGGATTTACCAATGATTGCGGAACCAAAATCGCTACAATAATATCGACATTTGGATCATCAATTACAACCTTCATCGCATTTTCAAAATCCAAAGCTTCAGCACCACCCAACATGTCAACTGGATTGTTCACTTGAGCGCTTTTATTCAGGTAGTTACGTAATTCCTTCGTTGTTTCATTTGAAAGATCAGCCATAATCAACCCATTGGTAGCCAGGCTATCGGACGCTAATGCAGCTGGTCCGCCTGAATTTGTCAGAATGACCACTCTCCTCCCTTTGGGTAAATGTTGTAAAGCAAATGCTTGAGAAACATCAAAAAGATCGTTGACTGACTGAACTTCAATCACACCGCTTTGAATAAATGCTGCCTGATAAGCTGAATGTAAACCTGCAAGGCTACCGGTATGGGAGGATACAGCCCTTGCCCCTGCAGACGTTTTGCCAGCCTTTAACAAAACTATCGGTTTTGTTTCACTTACTTTTTTTGCAGTTTTGATAAATGAAGTCCCATCTTGTATTTGTTCCACATAAGCTGCGATTACCGTTGTTTGTGGGTCATTACCTAAATAGTCAATCATATCGGTCTCTGTGACATCTGCTTCGTTCCCAAGACTGGAAAAATGCGCAAAACCAACACCTTTTCCCTTCACAAGATCCACGATACCGCCAAGCACAGCACCTGATTGAGAAAGAAAACCAATCCCCCCAATATCTGGTATACCGCTAATAAAAGTCGTATTCAGACCGTTGTGGAGACTCATTGTTCCCACGCAATTCGGACCTACCATTCGCATATCATTTTTACGGATAATAGATATTAGCTGTTTTTCTAATTCCTCACCTTCTGTGCCTAATTCTTTAAATCCTCCTGAGATTAATGTTATCGCTTTTATACCTCGTTTGGCACAGTTGATAACAGCTTCTAAAACCAAATTTGCAGGTAAGACAATAACTGCCAGATCGACAGGATCCGGAACAGATCGAATATCAGGATAACATTTCTTACCCAATATCTCTTCTGAGCCAGGATTCACGGGATAAATCGCACCCTTATAACCATAAAGAGTCAAGTTCCTGAGAATTCCATAACTTAATTTGTTTGTCTTACTGGATGCCCCAATGATTGCAACACCATCCGGGGAAAAAAACGGCTTAAGACTATCCTGCATTAAAACCTCCAATTAAGTTCAACCGCCGGCCTTTTTTACTACCATTCCCATTTTTTGTAGAATTGGAAGAATTTGATCGCGTACATCTCCCTGAATTTCTATTTTACGTTCTTTAATGGATCCGCCAGCTCCACATTGATGTTTTAATTTTTTTGCCAAGTCTTTCATCTCTAACTCAGATAATTTTAAACCATCAATGATTGTCACAGTTTTGCCACCTCGACCTTTTCTATCAATGTACAGACGAACAATGCCATCCTGCTTGTAATTTTGATCCTCTCCAGTACCTTTCCTGCAGCGACATTCTGAGACTGGATAACCACACTTTGGACAAATTCGTCCATGCTCAGTTGAATAAACAGTCGGATTTTCATTTCTGGAAGAAGCCATTAATTACCTTTTATGTTTCCACTTTATAGAAATGATTTTACAAAAAAAATGGTCCCAAACCATGTGCTAAATGGCCTGAATACTTTGTTTACGAATAGTAGAATCGCTTAATTTTTAGCGAATGAATTCAATTTTATATACAACTTTTCCAGTTGCGATTTTTTGATTTTGATTGAATTGAATGGATAACTTACCGTTTTCATCTGGAACCACCCAACCATTAAATGTGGTCGGAGTTCCCGGAATAACACCAAAGGTCTGCCATTCTTCATCCATCCCAAATTGTTTTACTCCAATTGACATTTCACCATCGGTACTATTCACTGTCAAATTCAGTTTGACTTTCTTATCATCCAATAAAAAAACTTTATCGTAACTTTTAATGTTTTCACCTAAAACTTTCTCGAAATACCCCGAACAACTTCCCCCGTTATTAGAGTAAATACAAGTTTCCTCTCCACCGATCAGACCCTTTTCTGCCATCGGACTGCAAGAAACGAGAAGTAAAAAAACCATGAAAATCAGTGTTGATAGTATTTTTTTCATGAAGCAACCAGGATTTAAGATGATTATTAATTTTTATTGTACTATACAATTAAAATCAGAAAATCACCCAAACAAATTCTTATTGGGTGATTTTCAGGTTAATTTATCTAGCTGGGATTATGGGAACTTAAACAGATTTTACAGAAATTCTTTGAGTTTTTGCAGGTCCTGCCTTAGGTAGAGTTAGTGATAAAACACCATCCTTAACAACTGCAACGATACCTTCCTTTTCAACCTCATTCGACAATGTGAACTTTCTGCTAAAATCACCTATTCCATATTCGGCGTAGGTCAACGAATAATCGGTTGGTTTTTCCGAAGCTACTCTGGCATCTATCGATAGAATGTTTTTTTCTAACGTAATATCAATTGAATCCTGATCAGCTCCTGGAATATCTGCAACGAGATAAATGTTTTCTTTAGTTTCATAAATATCTACTCGGGGCATAAAAAGCCGGGTCTCTCGTGTTCTTTCAACTTGTTCCTGCTCGACCATTTCATCTTTTTGGGATTCCGTTTTTCTCAATTCTTCAGTCATTTCAAACCTCCTACGAATTACTTTTTACAACAATCTTTCGAGGTTTATCTGCCTCTGCCCTTGGAAGCCAGATTTTTAGAATTCCTTTTTCATAATTGGCTTCAACGCGTTCTGACTCAACCGGGAATGGTAACTGGATGCTTCTTGTAAATCTTCCATAACCACGTTCTTGCCGATGATATTTCAAATCTTCACTTTCTTCAGGAGAATTACGCGATCCACTAATCGTTATAGATTCGCCAATCACTTTGATATCCAGTTCGTCCGGGTTGATTCCAGGAAGCTCTGCGATAATCACCTGCCCACTTTCGGGTTTTGTCCAAACGTTGATTGCAGGAAAATCAAACACTGTTCCAGATCTGTTTGTGTAAGCCGAATCAAACATTCGATTCATTTCACGCTGCAATTTGTCCATTTCTTCCCACAATGAAGAGGAATACCTTTTTCTAAACTCCATAATATGCCTCCTTAATATGATAAATTTTGGATTCTATAAGAGAGTTTAATTTCCAAAAATAAAAATATTGTAATCAAAATATTAATTTTTTATAAAAGATCCCTTCACTATAACTCACAACTTAAAGGTTTTCTTCGTTCTTTCTAAAAATTCCAGTTAATAGTGGAAAGACTAACAAGTTAAGCAATGCTATAACAACAAAAGTCCATCTAAATCCGATGTTATCGGACAGGATACCACTGATTGGCAATCCAATTCCGGTTCCAATATTTGCTATTGCCATTAATATCGCAAACATCGACGCCGCAATGTGCAAATTTGTTTTTCTCATGGAAATTGCAAAATAAACTGTCTCATAATATCCATAGGCAACCCCAAACATTGCAATCAGAATCCAGGCTATTCCTGAGCTATTCGTAAATGAGAGGAAAAGTATCGAAAAAAAGGAGAGAATTGCTGCAAAAATAACAGACTTTTTTTGTCCTATCCGATCTGTCACTTTGCCACCGGTCAAACCACCAAATACTACACCTAATCCCCATACTGTCGTATAAAATCCGGCATTCATAATGGAAATCCCAAATTCGGACTGAAGAAATGGATTAACAATTTCATTAGCGGCATTAATGATTAAAGAATACAAAGCTCCCATCAATCCCAAAGCAATAATTGGCCAGTGTTTAAAAGATGAAAACGCAGACCACTGGAATTTTCTTTCAGATATTTTTATCGGTTCTTTGAACCGCAGAACAAAAAATAATGGAACAATTGTTATCATTGCCATAAAAAAGAAAGCAACTTTCCAAGAGACTAATTGTGCTAAAACACCAATTAAGCTCGAGACGACTACCACACCCAGCGCCCGCCCCCCGACCATAAAGCCTTGTATAACGCCTGCTTCAGAAGCTGGGGTTGAGTCTAGTGCTAATCCATCGGTACAGGTATCATAAAGAGCCATTCCAGTCATCAATATAAAAGCCAAGAAGCCATAAAGACCGAAATTGGTATTGGGATTTACAAATGGGACAATCACTAAACAAATCGCTTGTATTAGCAGCCCTATCACAATATAAGGTACCCGGTATCCAAGATTGAGAAAGTTTACGCGATCACTCAACATACCAAGAAATATTTTGAGCACAAATGGTGATAACGCAATTCCGCTGATAATCCCGATCTGGCTCATACTAATTCCAAATGAAAGCAAATATATGGCGTTTAGCGCTGTAAAAAAACCCAAAACTGATCCTTGGGCAAAATACAATAAGGCGAACATACTATAACGATATGTCTTCGATTGGGTAATTGATTGCTCCATTGTAAGATTCTCCATTCAACGAATTACATATTGGATATTTTTTACTGTGGAAAAAGTAAAATACGTTATTTTTTAAATTCAATTATTTGCAACTTTTGAGCTATTTTTCCTGAAGTATTTGAATAAACATGACATTCAACTTGTCAGAAATAATAGATTAAAGTATAGTCAATATGTTATTTTTTTGATGAAATAAATCTATTAACTTCTAAAAAAACTTTTTGGGAGCATCAATCATTTATGAACCTTGACGATCAACCTGGCTTGCACTGGTTAGAAAAACCTCTTATCAAATCCTTTCCAAAGATTAATGTTGAAAAAATAATCGTTGTACTGATAATCATTCTCGCCATTGTAAGTCGTTTTTATAATGTTGGTGCAAGGGTTATGAGTCATGATGAAGTCA
>PHBS01000022.1 GCA_002841995.1 Chloroflexi bacterium HGW-Chloroflexi-8 | reverse complement strand
ATTTTAGAATTTATTTCGTTCATTTTTCCTCTTAATAGATCGCAGATTATTTATTAAATCGTTTTTTCCGTTCAGTGCGTGTCATGCTCATTATTTCCACAGGACTGTTTCCAAGCTCCATAAGCCATTGTTTCTTAGGTTTTAGCGCGTTTGTAGGACAGACTCCAACACATTGGCCACAAAAAACACATGATGTTTCTGGGAGAGGTTTTTCAAAGAACGTGCTTATTTGGGTATGATAGCCTCGATTTTTAAAATTAATTGCATAAGCATACTGTGCGTCATCAGCACAAACTTGAACGCAGCGCCAACACAAGATACATTTTTCATAGTCTCTAATAAACATGGAATTGTCATCTATAATTTCAGGCTTACGTGGTTCTGCATCCGGGAATCGATTAATATCTACTCCATAATCTTCAAACATTGATAAGATTTCCGGAGATTGGCTTAAATCACTTGTACTGGCCAACATTTCAAGGATAGTTTTTCTGGCAAGATCGACTCTTTCAGATCTTGTCTCAACCTCCATACCTTCTGATACCTTGGCAACACATGCTGGAATCAGCGTTCTTGCACCTTTGATTTCGACTACACAAATTCTACAAAGTGCATTTGAGCTGCAGGCATCATGGAAGCATATCGTTGGAATTTGGATTCCAATTTCTGCTGCAGCTTTAAGGATTGTTAAATCCTCACTTGTTGTAATTTTGATCTGATCAATTGTGATTGTGACTTTTTTGTCCATGTTAATCTCCCAATTCCATGGATGAAATAGGATGGACGGAAAATAATTGTGGCCACTTTTGAAGCAAGCTCTTAATGGCAGAACCTGCCGTTTGCCCAAGGCCACACAATGACGTATCCGTCATGGTTGCGATAAGGTCAAGTAGTCTATTTCGATCCTGGGTATCAGGCAATCCCATGCTGACACGTTTAATAATTTCCAATTGTCTTTGAGTTCCAATTTGGCATGGGAAACATTTGCCACATGATTCTTCGGCAAAAAAACTAGCAAGTTTTAAGGCAATTGACCGAAGGTCTCTGTCTCGATTGAATACTGTGATAACTCCTGATCCGAGAGGTAACCCTGCTGTACGTAAATCCTCAAAAGTTAATTTTGTATCCAGTTGATCCTCTGATGCGAACGCACCAGCTGCTCCTCCAATTAATGCGGCTTGGTATGGAATATCATCCCGCATCCCTCCTGCAAGGTTTTCAATAACAGATCGTAAAGTAACTCCAAAGGGTACTTCAAATAATCCTGGCTTTTTCACATCTCCGGAAAGGCAAAACAATTTGGGACCCGGGGAGTTTTGCGTGCCAAATGACCGATAAGTATCTGCACCTAAACTAATAATGATGGGAATATTCGCTAATGTTTCAACATTATTGATAACAGTGGGTTTTCCAAACAAACCAGATTTGACCGGGAAAGGTGGTTTAATTCGCGGGAAACCTCTTTTCCCTTCAATTGATTCAAATAATGCAGTTTCTTCCCCACAAACGTAAGCTCCCGCACCTCTTCGCAATTCAATATCAAATGAAAAACCGGAATTGAAAATATCTTTACCTAAGAATCCTGCCTCTTTGGCTTCATCCAACGCTATTTTCACTTGATTGGAGGCATTTAAATACTCTCCTCGAATATAGAAATACCCTTTTTGTGCACCAATGGCATAACCGGCAATTATCAGACCTTCAATGATCAAATGGGGATCATCTTCCATGATAACACGATCTTTAAATGTGCCTGGTTCGGCCTCATCCCCATTGCATATCACATACTTGACATCCGATTCCTCTTTTGATGCAGCTTCCCATTTCATCCCAGTAGGAAAAGCAGCTCCACCTCTACCTACTAATCCTGATTTTTTTATTTCATCAATGGTATCCCCAGGATGGTTTTGAATTACTCTTTTGAGAGCTTCATAGCCACCATTTTTGATATACTCACTGAGTGAATTTGTTTCTCCCTTTCCACAATTCTTTGTTAAAAGTCTTAGACTACCACCCACTATGGTTTCGGGGCGGTTTGGCTTGAATGTGAATATATCATTCCAGTTGGATAATTCTTTTCCTTTCGCGGACCTTCCTTGTATTAGTGTAGCTGGAGCATGTTCACACAAACCTAAACAAGGTGCAACTTCTATTGATATGTTTGGTTGAAGCTTGAATTGATCATAAAATAAGACTTTTTCGGTTAGCATTTTAAACACACTATCAGAACCTGCCATTGAGCAAGCAGGGTCATTGCAAACATGGATTACAGTTTTTGCTACTGGTTTCGTGTGAAAAAGAGTATAAAAATCAATCACACCAAATACTTCTGACAACGGCACATGCAATTCTTTTGCAATCAGACTGGCTATTTCTTGTGGAATATAACCATAGAATTCCTGTGCTGCGTGTAATGCCGGTAGTAAATTTGTTCGGGTTTTAGGGGATAGTTGGACCAGATAATCATTAATCGGACTAAGGTCGTGATTTATCATTTACGCTCCTAAATTAAATGTTCTTTATCAATTGTTGTGGAAACGAAATTATTGAAATGTTGTAAGTAATTATGACCGAAATGTGGTGCTTATAATTTTGACTTTTTTATAATTCTTTTTCAACTTAAATTTTAGGTGAAAAAATCAGGTTAATTACAGAAAATTTTAATCTTGTTATCCACTTCCTGGCTTGTTTTAATTCTTTCTGGATGGGCGTATACGGTGAATTGGTTCCTCCTGGCGTACCCAATTAACGTTATATTTAATTCCTGGGCAGTTCGGATGGATGCGTTAGTCGGACTTGTTCTTGATATTAGAATATTTGCGCCTATATGTGCTGATTTTTGTAACATTTCAGAACTTACTCTTCCGGTTGTAAGAATCATTTTTCGTTTCCAATTTAGAGGCGACATAACAAATTGGCCTGCCAATTTATCCAAAGTATTATGTCGGCCGATATCCTCAGCAATTAAAAAAGTGCCATCACCGTCCGATAATGCTGAACAATGAATACCTCTTGTTTTTCGATATTCTTCCTGAAAAGTTAATAGATTTTCAAATAGATTCAGAATAAGATCCGGACAAATAGACTCGGCTTCAATTGCGTAATCCTCATCGGTCTTTTGAAACGATGTCTGGCCCCCATGACAACCCGATGTGCGTAACCAATTCTTAGGTTTTTCTACTGAGAAATTTAACCAAATATCCGCAGTGAGATTATTCTTGCAGATCCAACTACTCGCAACATCAGATTTTGAATGAATAATATGCTCATTAAAGAGAAATCCAATGGCCAAATATTCTATTTGAAATGGTGAACACATAAAAGTTAACCAAAATTGGCCATTTACAAAAAGATCAACAGGTATCTCCTCAGGTGAGGTTTGGTTAATTTCTTTCCAAATACCATTGTTATAAATCAGTGGAAGGTTCGAGGTAAAATTTATCATTTGGTAATAACATCCTAATTGATCCAATATAATGATTAAATTATGAATTTTCAATAATTAATATAACAAATCTTGGAGGTCGTTTTGTTACTTGATGATTTGACCAATATTTTAAATATTGATTCTTCAAATTATCATTCGATTTTAAGGAATATTCCGAATGTAATTGAAGCAATCTGGCGACCAGAATTCTCATCCTCAGAAAAATTCAGTCCTAAGGCTATTATCCTGGCAGGATCGGATAAGTTTTGTTCTATTTGTACCATAATCCAATCATATTTTAAATCTATGGGTAATGTCCCTATCATCATAGCGAATCAGGTGAATTTGATTGATTATACTGAGGAATTTCTAGTCATTTATTATGATGCGAGTGAAGAGCATGTTACTCGAAAATCTCTGGAACTAGTGAGGAAGTATCCGAAATCTAAAACAATCGTATTATCCCCTGATCCTTTCTTAAGTGAAGATCAAAATACAGAAAAAATTGATATATTATATGTGAAAGAATTAAAAGCAAGACCATATGGATTGGAAATATTATTTACAGTTGTCATTTTATTATCTAATCGGTTAGGAATCATTCCGGATTGTTCAGGAGAAATATCCAATATTTGCCTTGAACTCAAAAATTTTATAAAACTAATCGACTGTTCCAATCCTACTGTAAAGAATCCAGCTAAACGTATGGCAGGGCAGATGGTTGGTCGGCTGATTGTAATCGTTGGTTCGGGATTTCTATCGCAAGTCGCAAAATTCTGGAAAGATCAAATCAATAGTATTAGTAAGTCATGGGCTCAATATGAATTTATCCCCGAAATAAAAATTAATACACTTAAAAGTGTGCATTTTCCTGAGAGCATGTTATCTATCTCCATATTTGTTTTTCTGATTTCCGACTTGCATTTGCCAGAAGAAGTTTTTCAAATCTCGAAAATCAAGCATTATTTATTATCGTCAGGAGTTGGTACTGATGAAATAAGAGCGCGTGGAGACAGCATCCTTTCTCAGACTTTTAATCTGATTGTTTTTGGCGAATATGTTGCTTATTATTTAGCTATACTCAATGGTATTGATCCTTCTTTTGAACCTATTTTGGATTATTAATTTCCGACGAATTAAACCTTTTATAACAATTAATAGCTATGACTGAAAAATACCGAAAAATATTACATATGGATTTGGATGCATTTTTTTGCGCTGTAGAAGAACTTAAAAATCCAAATTTAAAAGATAAACCTTTTGCGGTCGGTGGAAGTCCAACTGGACGTGGAGTGATAGCTTCTTGTTCTTACGCTGCCAGAAAACGTGGTGTACACTCAGCCATGCCAACAGTTCAGGCATTGAGACTTTGTCCAAATCTAATTCTTGTTTCTTCTCGCCATCGTGAATATTCCCAAAAATCAAAATCAGTCATGCAAATACTTGCAGATATTACCCCTCTCATGGAGCAAATTTCTGTTGATGAAGCATTCTTGGATGTTAGTGATTTACCAGAAGAAAGTGTAGAAATAGCGCGTAATCTTCAAAAAAGAATAGATCTTGAAACAGGATTACCCGCATCTTTTGGAGTGGCAAGCAATATGCTTGTGGCTAAGATTGCTAATGATTTTGGTAAGAAACTGAAAGGAGGAGATTCTTATCCAAGAGCTATCCAAGTTGTTAATCCAGGTCAGGAAGCAGATTTTTTGAAACCCCTTCCTGTGGAAATGCTTTGGGGGGTTGGACCTAAAACTGCATCACGATTAAAAGTAAATGGGGTAAAAACTATTGGCGAATTAGCCAGGCTTTCAGATGAATTCTTAAAAATTCATTTTGGCAACAATGGACAATTCTTGAAAAATAATGCTCTTGGTATCGATACGAGACCAGTTGAAAATTATGACGAAATGAAGTCCATCAGCCAGGAAATGACATTCGATCAGGATATTTCTGATGTGGATATCGTTATTAGAGAAATCAGAAAAATTTCAGAAAAATTAGGATTTCGTCTCAGAAAAAATAAGCTCATGGCTTATACGATTAAAGTTAAGATTCGTTATTCCAATTTTAAGACGCTTTCACGACAAACGACATTACAGAAAGCAATCGACCAGGATAGTATCATTTTTGATCATGCACAGCAGTTATTTTTAAATCATTGGGATCAAAATTTTTCAATTCGTTTGATTGGAGTAGGTGTTAGCCAATTTCTTGAGGGCGAAAAACAATTGAGTTTGTGGGACACTCAAGAAGAAAAAGAAAGCAAGCTACTCAAAATTGTTGATTCGATAAAAAGTAAATATGGAAACGATGTAATTAATAAAGGTTCATCTTTGAAAAAAGGGAATGGATAACATTTTTTCATTATAACGATTACGGTGTTTCAGGATTTGAAAATGTAATTAGTTCCTGGTGATATACCTCGATTATTTTTTCTGCGATAATTTTCCAATCGTAATTTTTCGCATAGGCAGCACTTTGACTACCTAGCTTTAGCTGTAATTGCTTATCTTTAATAATTTGCACCAGTCGTTCTGCCATAATATTTACATCATTTCCAGGAACCACAAATCCTGTCTCCTGATCCCTTACCAGGAATGCCAATCCACCCACCTGAGACGCTACAACTGGAGTACCACATGCCATCGCCTCTAATGCTACCATTCCAAAGGATTCGTAATGCGAAGGCATCACAACAACTTCAGCAGACGAATAATAATAAGGTAACACCTTTTGATCTTGTTTCCCTAAAAAAATAACCAGATTCTCAATTTTTAAATCTTCAACCATATCCTGTAATCGCGCCATTTCAGCGTTCATTTCTTCGGGAGAAGCATCTGGTTCACCACCAATGATTGCAAGTGTATGAGGGCAGCATGCCAATTCGCCTCTCTCTTGAATCATTGCAATTGCCCGAATCAATGTATCAATCCCTTTTAAGGGTTCGATCCTTCCCACAAAGAGAATCATTTTGCTTTTTGGAGCAATACCAATTATTTCTTTTGCCTCTTCTTTGGGGATTGGATAGAACATGGAAGTATCTACACCAGGTGGAATCACAGCAATTTTCAAAGATCTTGCACCATAAAGAAATTCCAACTGAGATTTTTCTGCTAGAGTTGCAGCGATCAGACGGTTGGCTTCAGCTATGACTTTTCTTTCACCGGTCAGACGGTAATCTCCTTCAATTTCATTAGAGAATTTGGCAATTCGGTTTTTCATTATTCCCAAAGTGTGGAACATATTGATAAATGGCGCTTTCCATTTTTCTCGTAATTCAATTGCCGCAATGCCAGACATCCAATAATGACTGTGAATAATATCGTACTTAATTTCTCTTTCTTGTGAAAATTGAAGAATGCCATCTACAAATTTAGGGATATATCTTGATAATTCTCTTTTTGGAAGCGGTACTTCTGGACCGGATGGAACATGGACAACACGATTACCATAACCTAAATCATGTAATATATGGGGAACATGCTCATCTTGGGAACGTGTAAAAACATCTACATGAATACCCATTTGCCCAAGTTGTCGTGTGAGTTGGTGAACGTAGACATTCATACCTCCAGTATCTTTACCACCAAGAGTGGCTAATGGGCATGTGTGATAAGAAATCATTGCGACATTGATCATAAATTCCTTGCCTAAAAAAAAGCTGTACTGGTATAATCCCGGGAACGCCACCGTAGCTCAGTTGGCAGAGCAGACGTTTCGTAAACGCCAGGTCATGGGTCCGACTCCCATCGGTGGCTCAATATATTTTTACCAAATAATTTTGGTTGTGGGATGACGGTAATTGTGCAAATACTGACTGGTTGCTGTATATCCTTGTTCGATCAATTTTTGATATCGATCATCAGAAGGTGTTAAGTCAAATTCTGTTGCCTGTATATCCAAAGTATCTATTATGACAGATCTTTGTTTATCAATATGATTGTTGTCGATTTCGTTTAATTGCATACTGATATTGTAGCATTCGTATAAATGAGACACATAATCCTTAAAATTATTAATTTGTGGATTTGTGGAAATATTATCGGTATGAGTATAGAGGTAAAATCCTAAGGTCTCCCAATTGATTTCATTTCGATACCACAAATTCCCTTGAGAATATTTACTATCATCAAACAAGTGAATAGGGTAATTGAGCATCACCCCACCATCAATATGGATATCTCCTTTATTCGTTTGATTTCCATCAAATTGAATCGATTCAAAAAACAAAGGAATTGACATTGACATCCTTACTGCATTTGCAACAGGAATATGAGGTGTTTTTTCATTGGAAAAAACTGTTACTTCTAATCCGGATAAATTCGTCGTGATAATATAAAGATCTTTGTACCCGCATTTTTTAAAGTCCGCAAAAGTTGCCATTGGATTTCCATTACAATTTTCAGAAATTACATTTTTTAGCCAATTATAGAAATATTCACTTGAATACCAACCATATTTTGAGACCAGTCTTTGTACAGCTTCAACGTCTGATGATAATTTCACTACTTCTTTACCTATAAATTTGGGTAACCAGGTTGGTTCGTTTGAATCTAAATCGCTTTTTAATGCCGGAACCATTTGATAATTCAGCGAATCCATCATTGAATAGGTCGTTTCCACGTCCTTGTTGAAGCTGAGTAATGTCGCTGTAATTGCACCAGCAGAGGAACCTGCTACTCTTTCAATTTGGTTGAGAATTCCGTTTTCATGAAGTGCTTTTATTACACCCAGATAAGCAGTTCCTTTAACTCCACCTCCCTTGAAGACGAGGTTTTTGAACGGGTACTTGGAGTATGAATTTGAAAGATCAAATGGAGGAATTGGAATAATTCGGCCGCGTACATGGTTTTTATATTCTAGATAAAAAGGGCCAATTTCTATTTCCATCCTTTCTTCTTCATGAATGATATGCAACGTGAAAGCAGCCCACCAGATCGGTACAAAGAAAATACCGATTATGGATCGAAAAAAGAGTGATATAGAAATTGATAAGAAAATTTCCCCCAAATAAACTGGGTGCCTTACAATACTAAAAAGGCCATCAGTTCTTAACTTAAAATTCTGTTGAGAAATCACGATAGGTTGATACTTAAGTCCAGGATAAAGAAAAATAAAAGCAGCTATCCCAAAAAGAATTGCCATCACAAAGAGCCATGTTTCTGCCTGGAATCTGGGTTGTGGAATGATAGGCAAAACCATAATCAGTCTTCCGATTGTAAAAAGTCCAACCGAAACAATTCCGAACCACCGATATTTTTTTCCATATTTTGTATTGACTGCTGCTGTCGCAGCAAGTATTCCGAACAAGCTTACAACTGCCCAAAAAAATGGACTTAGAGATACTTCGCTCATCTACACTCCCCAGTATTTTTACGTATACGCTAGCCTACCTAATTATAAAGTAGATTATAATTCTCTTATGCAAACAGAAAAAAAACCACTTGTTATTGCAATTGCTGGGGGTTCAGGATCCGGTAAAACAACTGTAGCGAATGTAATTCTCGAGAGAGTCGGAGTTAATCGAATTATATATATCCCTCATGATGCATATTATCGTGATTTGAGTTCTATGGATCCAAGTGAGAGGTCAAAGGTGAATTTTGACCATCCAAATTCACTTGAAACCGAATTACTCATCACACATCTTCATGAGCTTAAAAAATGGCTGCCAGTTCAAATGCCAATTTATGATTTTACAACCCATACCCGAAAGCGTGAGACAAAATCAATTGATCCACAATTAATAATTGTTGTAGAAGGCATATTGATATTTGCTGAACCAAAATTGCGCGAATTATTTGATGTGAAAATATTCGTCGATACAAGTGATGATATCCGGTTTATACGTAGGTTAGAAAGAGATATTGCTGAACGAGGGAGGACAATGGGAAATGTTATCAGGCAGTATCTTGAAACAGTCAGACCGATGCATATGGATTTTGTCGAACCATCAAAACGCTATGCGGACATCATTATTCCAGAAGGTGGACAAAATCAGGTTGCGTTAGACATGGTAATTTCTCGCATTGAAGCGCTTCTAAAACCTTTTGAATTTCCAGAATAAGAAAAATCCATGAAAAACAGAAAAAATCTGTTAAGAATAATGGCTCTCGTTTTTGTAATTGCATTAACAGTAGCTTTGGTATTGAATCGCGATTCAGTTAAGAACCTTGAAGCATTAGGATATCCGGGAATTTTTCTTGCTTCAATGCTTACCAATGCAACTCTGATTCTCCCAATTCCTGGCGTATTAATTACATCCGCTATGGGTGCAGTATTCAATCCTTTTTGGGTGGCTATTGCTGCCAGCTCTGGCGCAACATTAGGAGAAATTTCGGGGTATTTGGCTGGTTTCAGCGGACAAGCTATTGTAGAGAAAAAAAAATGGTACGAGAAAATTGAAAATTGGATGAAAAAGTATGGCGAAGTAACAATATTGGTTCTCGCTTTTATTCCTAATCCAGCATTCGATGCTGCAGGAATGACAGCAGGGATTTTAAAAATGCCGTTGTACAAATTCCTTTTTTATTGTTTTATCGGTAAGACATTAAAGATGCTGGCTTTTGCTTATGGTGGGTTTTTATTGGGAAGTCAAATTGCCAGATAAGAAATATGTAATAAGCTGATATGGTATAATCCCAATTTAAGCTAAGATTATTTTTCATCACAGGAGCTACTAATTTGGCTTTTAGACCCCTAAGCTGGTTGTTTGGTTTATTCTCACTTGATATCGGAATTGATCTTGGAACAGCTAATACGTTAGTCAATGTACGTGGAAAAGGGATCGTCATCAACGAACCTTCCTGGGTCGTTATCGATAAAAAAACCAGAATACCAGAAAAAATAGGTCTCCAAGCAAAGGAAATGGTTGGAAGAACGCCGGTAACACATCTTGCTGTTCGTCCGTTACGTGATGGAGTCATTTCTGAATATGAAATCACCAAAGCATTAATTGAATATTTTTTAAGTAAAGCCCACCAACAAACCTTGGTCCCATTGCCACGTCCAAGAGTGGTAATTGGTATCCCCTCGGGAGCAACAGAAGTAGAAAAGAAAGCCGTTTTTGATGCAGCTATGGAATCTGGTGCCCGTGAAACGTACTTAATCGAAGAACCAATGGCAGCTGCGTTGGGAGCTGGACTTCCGGTTACTGATGTCGTTGGAAGTATGGTTGTCGATATTGGCGGTGGTACCACTGAAGTTGCTGTGATTTCCATGAATGGAGTTGTTGTCTCCAGATCGCTTCGAGTGGCAGGAGACGAATTGGATCAGGATATTATTACATATATACGTAATAAATATAATTTATTAATTGGCGAGAGAATGGCTGAACAGGTAAAAATGACAATTGGATCAGCTTACCCGTTGCCAACAGAAAAGACAATGCGAGTTAGGGGTCGTAATTTGGTAACAGGATTACCAGAAGAATTGGAAATTTCTTCTGTAGAAATTCGGGAGGGACTAAGTTCTTCCCTGCAAGTGATCGTTGATACGATTAAGGATGCTTTAGATGAAGTACCTCCGGAGATTATTTCAGATTTAATAGAGAATGGCATCTGTTTAGCCGGAGGTGGAGCATTGATTCTTGGATTAAAAGAAAGACTTTCCGACGAATTAAATTTACGAGTCTGGGTTGCAGAAGATCCTCTAACCTGTGTAGCACGCGGAGCTGGTATGGTTTTAGAGGATTTGGAAAGATATGAAAAATTATTAGTTGTTCTCGATTAATCTTTTTTCATAATCGATAACGGCTCAATAAAAAATGAAAATCTCATTATCAAATTCCTGGAAAACAATAACAATCATCTTAGTAGCCATCGGTTTAATCCTGTTGGCATTGGGAGGTTATCTGGGTCCGGTTTTTGCCTCCGTTTCGAGACCTGTTGTTCTTGCTCAAGCATGGTTATCCAACCGGTATATTGCGATCTATCAAATCCTTAATTCTCCTCAGCAAGAGAGCGAATTGAGGGCGAGAAACATTGAATTAGAAAATGAGGTTTCTCAATTACAATCGCAAATTATTACTTTGCAACAGCAATTAAGCAAAACACAAAATCTTGAAGCATTATTGGGATTTGCAGGTTCAAATCCACAATTACAACCAGTTGCTGCTACAGTGATAGGAAGAGATCCAAGTCCCTTCTTACACTACTTAATCGTTGACCAGGGATCAGATGATGGTATTCGAAAAGGAATGCCAGTAGTGACTCAATCTGGATTGGTTGGTAAAGTAGATGCTGTCATTGCAGGAGCATCCCGGATCCAGCTTGTAACTGATCCAGGTTCAATTATTAATGTGAATTTACAAACCCAAGATATGGATGCGCAAGTTATCGGTTCGATAACTGGCGAAATTACACTTGAGATGGTTCCCCAAGATATTGTCCTTCAATCTGGAGAAATGATCCTCACATCTGGTCTAGGTGGAACTTTTCCGGGAGATTTATTAATTGGCCAGGTTATATCAATCCGAAAACTGGAGAATGATCTATATCAAACCGCTACTGTTCAACCGGTGGTCGATTTTTCACAACTACAAGCGGTCTTAATCATCACAAATTTCAAACCGGTGGATATAACACCCTTGTTACCAAAGTAAAATCTATTGAAGAGAATTATTATTTTTTTATTTATTTTTGTCACAATCATGGTCCAGATGGCTATTTTTAGCCAGTTTACAATCCAATCTGGAAAAGCTGATTTGATATTATTGGTCGTAATTGCCTTGGGGCTTCAGCCAGAAATTTCGAAGTTGGATAATGTTATTTTTTCTCTGTTCGCAGGAGTTTTGATTGGTTTTATTTCAGCTGAACCTTTTTGGATTGTTGTTATTGTCTATATGTTCGCATTATTTTTTTCACTTTTTCTAAGAGAAAGACTTCCTCAAATACCAATCTTGACCATGTTTTTTTGTAGTATTGTATTTATGACTTTGCATATTCTCATACAAGCGGTGTATTATCAGTTTTTGGGTTTGAGAATCGATTTTCAAACGAGTTTTCAAAACTTAATCTTACCTAGTCTTATGATAAATATTATTGCTACTTTACCAATTTTTTTAGTCGTATCTGAAGTTCGAAGAATTGTTTTTCCAAGTTTGGAGGAATTATGAATCAGCTTGGAACTGAGAAAAAAAGTATAGACCGATGGCGAATTCGATTTGTATCCTTAATAATGACTTCTGTAATCCTGTTCTATATTATTCGTCTCTTTTCCATGCAGATTCTCGAAGGTCAAGCTTATTTGGAACAGGCAAATCAAAATAGGACAAAAGAAATCAGCATCGCCACCCAAAGAGGAATTATTTACGATCGTAATGGATTTGTTCTAGCCAGAAATGTTGCATCTTACAATGTAGTCATAACCCCGGCAAATTTACCTGATGTTGACCTTCTTAATCCCAATGGTGACGTTCAGCGAATCTATAGAGAATTGTCTAAATTAATTGATGTTCCAGTTGATAATGGTGAAATCAATGAAGAGACCGTAAGAAACTTTACGCCATGTTATACGGACTTTGGGATTAAGCAAATTGTCTATATTGGGGATACAAACGCTCCTTATAATGCAGTTCGAATAAAATGTAATATCTCTGCCGAGGCAGCGATGATAATACGTGAAAAAACGAGTGATTGGCCTGGCGTTGGCATTGAGATCGTCTCAGTACGTGATTATCCGACTGGTGAACTCACTTCAGAAGTAGTCGGATTCTTGGGTCCAGTTCCCGCTTCTCAAGTTGACATTTATGAAGAGCTTGGTTTTGTTTCCGACAGGGATAAAGTAGGTTATGCAGGTATTGAATCTTACCTGGATGATTTGTTGATTGGTGTGAATGGAAAACAAGTTGTTGAGGTAGATGGAGCAGGTCAGACAATTCGGGATTTACAAGTACCTGTGAATCCTGTGCCAGGAAACAGTCTTAAACTAACAATTGATACGAGGTTACAATCCGCAGCAAAAACTGCTTTGGTTAATCAGATGACGACATTGAATTTATTAAAAGGTCAGGAAAAATATCAAATTGGGGTTGTGATTGCTATGAATCCTAAAACAGGAGAAATTCTCTCACTGGTTTCATATCCCACTTTTGAAAACAATCGTCTTGCGAGGGTAATTCCAGCTGATTATTACAATCAGCTTCAGTTAGATACCCGAAAACCGTTATTTAATCATGCAATATCTGCCGAACATCCACCTGGATCTGTATTTAAAATGGCAACAGCGATTGGTATTCTGAATGAGAATGTAGTTGATGTCAATAAAGAGATTTTTGATCCAGGAAGAATTACCATTCTCGAAAAATTTACTCCGAACGATCCTGGCACACCGCGAGATTATGTTTGCTATACCTATAAAACAACTGGTGCTGGGCATGGTAATGTCAATTATCTTCGAGGCGTTGCTTTATCCTGTGATGTTTATTTTTACAAAGTCGGTGGTGGGTATGGTGATGAAGTCCCTCAGGGATTGGGTATTTGGAGAATTGGTGAATATGCAAAAGCCTTAGGTTATGGAGCAATAACAGGTATTGAATTGCCTGGCGAGGCAGATGGATTAATCCCGGATCCCACCTGGAAACGAATTTATATTGGCGAAACATGGTCCACTGGAGATACATATATTGCAACCATTGGCCAGGGTTATGTATTATCCACTCCAATTCAGGTCCTGGTTTCATTTGCAACATTGGCCAATGATGGTATTTATATGAAACCAACTTTAGTCAAAGAAGTACTCGATTCAGAAGGAAATGTAGTTACACCTTTTACCCCAACACAAGTATGGGACATCACACAAGACAAATTGATTCATGTTTATGATGAGAATTTCCTTCAAACTGGTGAGATGAAGTCTGTCGAACCCTGGGTAATTCAAAAAGCCAAAGAAGGTATGCGTCAGGTCGTCGTAGACGGAACTGCTACGGATGTTTTTTCTGGAATGAAATTTGAAACAGCTGGTAAAACCGGTACAGCAGAGTATTGTGATAATATCGCGAATGACAAAGGTTTGTGTATACCCGGTAGTTGGCCAGCACACGCCTGGTATGCGGGTTATGCGCCTTATGACAACCCTGAAATTGTTGTTGTAGCGTTTGTATACAATGGAGATGAAGGTTCAGTTGTAGCAGGACCAATCGTTCGAAATGTGTTGGAAGCATATTTTGAACTCAAGGCAATTGATTCAGGTGTTGAATCGAATCCGTGAAAAATAAATATTTTTCATCCGTGGTTTGGTGAATGAAAAAAACTTGCGGAGTCATGATTTCAAATTTATTTTTTATCCATTTGGTAAAATGGATATCACACAAAGCAAGGCGAAAGCAATTCTTCCTTAAAATTGTTACTTAATGGAAATTTCAAATTAAATTTGTAGAATTAATGCGAATATATTAAGTCTTAATTATTACTTGTAAAAAAGATATTTGATCATGTTAAAAAGAGAATTTTGGCAACAATTTGATTACACGCTTTTCGGAACAGTGCTAATCCTTTGTATTTTTGGGATTGCTATGATTCAATCTGCAATAGCTGGAAATGAAGATATTGCCGGTTCTGTTTCCCGCCAAGTGATTTTTGTTATCGGTGGTATGGTTGTTATGCTTTTCGTGGCAACCATTGATTATCGTTATTTTTCATCGATAACAAGAATTTTATATGTCGTTTCAGTTTTGTTATTGATGGCAATTTATGTTATTGGAACTGCTGTTTATGGTTCTGCACGGTGGTTTGATACTGGAGTAATCTTAATTCAACCATCGGAACTGGTAAAAACGATCATGATCATCATTTTGGCGGACTATTTTGCTAAAACAGAGTATGACGCAAAAGATTTTCGTTGGATTATTAAAAGTTTTTTGTTAACTGCATTCGTTGTAATTTGGATTCTATTACAACCGAATTTGAGTATGTCCATCGTTATTTTTTTTATGTGGTTTGCCCTACTATTTTATGCTGGGTTACCTGTAAAGTATTTGATAATGTTAGGAGTCCTAGGAATTGTAGTCGTTGCGATTGGTTTCCCATTACTTGAAGAATATCAACAGGCAAGAGTATTGAATTTTATTTTTCCTGATCCCAATGCAAGCTATGGCGATAATTTTAATGTAGAACAGGCTAAAATTTCGATTGGATCAGGTGGCTGGTTAGGGATGGGGTATGGGCATGGCAGTCAAGTTCAGCTAAGATTCTTAAAAGTCAGACATACCGACTTTATTTTTTCCGCAATGGCTAACGAGTTTGGTTTTGTTGGAACTGTAGTTGTGATATTGTTGATTGTATTTGTTGTTATACGATGTTTTCAGGTAGGGAAAAAATCTACAGATACCTTTGGTTCGTTAATCGCATATGGAATTGGCACATTGATCTTTTTCCAAATGGCAGTTAATATTGGCGTTAATCTGAATGTAATCCCGGTGACTGGATTAACTTTGCCTTTTATTAGTTATGGCGGAAGTTCATTGGCCTCATTATTACTTGGAATGGGATTTGTGGAGAGCGTTTCTGCGCATAGACATAAAAATGTATAGATTGGAGAAATAATAAATGGAAATATCTGCAAGAGCTCGGTTTGCACCATCACCAACTGGACGTATGCATTTGGGATCTGCCAGAACTGCGCTATATGATTTTTTGTTAGCCCAAAAGACGAAGGGTCAGTTTATTTTACGTATTGAAGACACAGATCAAAAAAGAACTTTAGAAGGAGCAGAACAAGAATTGAAGGATGGGTTAAGATGGCTTGGATTGCAATGGGATGAAGGTCCTGATGTAGGTGGTGATTTTGGTCCGTATCGACAAACTGAACGAAAAGATATTTATCTACAGTATGCCCGTAAATTAGTTGAATTGGATTCTGCATTCTATTGTTTTTGTACCCCGGAAAAGTTAAAAAAAGTTCGTGATCAACAAATCGAAAATAAAGAAAATACACATTATGACGGCACATGTCGAAACATCTCAATAGCAGAAGCAGACCGACGGATCGCTGATGGAGAAACACATGTAATTCGATTCAAGACACCTAATGAAGGTCAAACTCGGGTTGTTGACCAAATGCGCGGTGAAATGACATTTGATAATAAGACACTTGACGATATTATTTTGGTTAAATCCGATGGATTTGCTTTATATCATTTGGCTGCTGTTGTTGATGATCATCTTATGAAAATTACGCATGTATTCAGAGGGTCGGAATGGTTACCCACATTTCCTTTGCACGCTTTGATTCATCGGGCATTTGGTTGGAAAGAACCGGTTTGGGTGCATTTGAGTGTGTTTCTAAAGCCTTCTGGTAAAGGCAAAATGAGTAAACGTGAGCAGGCAGATTTTATAAAGGATGGGAAGTCAATTTTCATTAAAGATTTAAGAGATCTTGGATATTTACCAGAGGCAGTTATCAATTGGATTTCGTTAATGGGTTGGAGTTATGATTCACATTCCGAATTTTTTACCATGGATGATCTAATTGATAAATTCAGTTTGGATAAATTAAATGCTTCACCTGCAGCAATAAATTTTACAAAGTTGGATCACTTTAATGGGCTACATATACGCAATTTGACCATTCAAGATTTATCGCACAGATTGGTTCCATTTTTTGAAGCAAAAGGATATAAACCCGATCCAAGTATTATGGAAAAGATCACGCCAATTATTCAAGAACGATTGGTGACTTTGGATGAATCAGTAGGCCTCGCTGGTTTCTTTTTTGAAGAAAATGTAGCTCCAGACGTACAGGAATTAATTCCAAATAAAATGAGTGCGGGGGAAGCTTATGCTGTTGCCAACGATATTTTAATGGTGCTTGAATCTGCAAACACGGTTGCACATGAAGTCCTTGAGCCTCAAATGCGTGAATTGGTTGAAAAGCTGAACTTAAAACCAGGTCAGGTATTTGGAATTTTGCGTGTAGCTGTAACAGGATCGATTGTTAGTCCGCCACTTTTTGAAAGTATGGAGATCATAGGAAAAGAAAAAGTACTTGAGCGGATGAAAAATGCAATAAAAATTCTTGGACAAATGATAAGTAAATAATGTAAGTCAAGAAATAAACTTCATGAACAATTTGCATGTTTTAGGCACTAAATCGCTGATGAGCTTCCTGATGAGCTTCCTGTACAAGTCATTGTCTCTGTGATAAACTAATGACCGTTATTGGGGATTGGTCTAATGGTAGGACAGCTGACTCTGGATCAGCTGGTAGGGGTTCGAATCCTCTATCCCCAGCAAATAAAAAAAACGGCATTTAGCCGTTTTTTTTTGAATATATTTGTCTCAGAAACTAATATTCTTCGTCTTCTTCTAACCAGTCATCTTCATCTTCTTCGTCGAGGCTGCTTAATTCTCCCCATTCTTCCAATTCTTCATCTTCGTCATTGTCCCATGGTTCTTCTGGTATTGAATCTGCAGATGGTACATATGTAATGCAACCCTTATCTGGGTCTAATTCGACCAAAGCCGCAGAACAGAAACCATCATCCAGGAAACCACAATCTTCATAATGACATCGAATTTTTGGCATAAATATTTCCTCCTAAATTAATTATCAAAAGCGTCAATCGAGTTTTGGTTCTTAATAAAATTTATGATTGATAGCACGAAAACTGTCGTCATTGTTATAGCAGAAATGATACAAAAAGGACAGATGGCTTTAATAACAGCAAATTGTAAGTATGTCAAGTATATCGAGAAAATAAATCCTATTAATGATATTCCCAGCACAAAAATCGCGCTAAAGGTCTTAATAAATTCTGATCTTTTATAAAGCAACAAAATGGCTATTATCGATAAATACGCTAGCATCCCAAAAACTGAAATAGGTATTCCATTCCATTCGCTATATGCACTCGTATTAACCGACCAGCAATCTCCCAAACCTGGAACACACAATGCTTTATTCGAAGTTAGTTTTATGATTAACAAATAAGTAGCGTCAGACAGACCTAATAATGAAATAATCAATATTATTTTCCGGATCATTTATCTCCCTAAATTTTGATATATTTTGCTTGACTTCCTTTAGGCAGCGATTTTACACCAGCAGGCACAATCAGTAAAGCATTTGCGCATACCAAAGAGTACATATTTCCTGATCCCTGATGTTTTGCCAATGTAGCAAATGAACCATTTTCGGTTTTTTCTACTAAAACCCGCAAATAGCTCTCTCTTCCGTCGGATTCGATATCTTCAGAAATACGTGTTTCAAGATATTCCTCTTGAGTTTCCGACCCAAGGATTTTTTGTATTATTGGTTTTAAGAAAATTCGACTTCCTACATAAGCAGAAACCGGGTTACCTGGTAAGCCTAAAAAGGGTATATCTTTATAATGTCCAAAAGTGAGTGGTTTTCCGGGTCTCATGTTTACTTTCCAGAAATTTAACTGACCATTTTCCTCAAGAACTTGTTTGACATAATCATAAACACCCAGGCTTACTCCGGCAGTGCTAACAATCAGATCTGCGCCCAGACTTACGGCGTTATTAAACAAATTCTTTATTTCCTCGTAATTATCTTTTGCAGTTCCAAGTTCCAGTACTTCGGCCCCATAACTTTGTAATAACGTTAATATTGAAATTGAATTGATATCATAAATTTGGCCAGGTTTTAAAGATTGGCCAGCTTTTATGATTTCATCTCCGGAACTTAAAAGTGCAATTTTAGGTGGAGGAAAAACTTTAACGGATTCAATCCCCATTCCTGAAATAAAACCCAAATCATATGGTTTTAATACATGTCCGATTTCAAAGATTTTCTCCCCTTTGGTGTTATCTTGACCAATTGGTCGTACGTAATCGTTTCTCTTGACCGAAATGAATATTTCAATTTTTTCAGGAAGTAATTGATCATGGTATCGATCTGAAAAATTGGTCGACTCAACAGGGACGACTGCATCGGCATTTTTCGGTAGTGGCGCACCGGTCATTATCCTGGAAGTCTGGTTCTCTTGAATTGCTTTTTTGGGGTTTTTTCCAGCCGGAATATCTTCAACAACTTTCAGGATTATTGGATTCGTACTGGAAGCATTTACTGTATCTTGGGATCGAACTGCAAAGCCATCCATACTTGAATTGTCAAAAGGAGGAAGGTCTATCGGTGCACAGATTTCTTCGGCCAATACAAATCCATTGGCCATTTTTACATTTTTTAAGGCCGGTAATTTTTTTTGAAATTCACTTAATAACAAATTTTTTGCACTGTCAACTGATAATATTTTTTCGTTGTACATTCTCACCCTCGAACTTTAAGTTGATCGTAATCGGTAAGCTTCCATAACATTTGGCAAATTTTCGATTCTGGTTAATAACCTGCTCAATTGTGAAATATCACTTACTTCTACGACAAGTTTTATTGTGGCGAGATTATGAGTCATTTTCAACTCAATGTCTATCAAATTTCCACCTTCATTACTTAAAACCGTTGAAATATCGCCCATTAATCCCTGGCGATCATAAGCTTTTATTTGAATTGCGACCGGGTAAGTTTTGTGTAATTCACCCCAGGAGACTTTGACAATTCTTTCACGATCCGTCATACGTAAAACATTTGGACAATCTGAGCGATGTATGGTTGCACCTCTTCCTCTGGTAATATACCCAACAATGTCATCTCCAGGTGCAGGTTTGCAACATCTTGCCAGTACAGTTAATAATCCTTTTAATCCAAGAACAGTGATTGAATCCCCGGTTAGTGGTTGATCTGATGCGGGTTTGGTGAGCAGGAGTTCATCGTCCTGTGTTTCTTCGTCACCAATCAGATTATTAATGATTCGACCAATCGACAAGTCACCACATCCAATGGCCACATTGAAGTCTTCGAGGTTTTTGAAGTCATAAAATTTAGCCAATTGTTCTACATCAACATTTTTTAATCCGAGACGTTTCAGTTCCCGGTCAAACATAATTTTCCCTTGAACTGCATTTTGTTCACGGTTCTGTTTTTTAAACCAATTCCGAATCTTTGATCGCGCACGTTGCGTACGGACTAAACCAAGATTCGAATTCAGCCAATCTCTACTCGGACCTCCCTGTTTGGAGGTTAAAATTTCAACTTGGTCACCGGTCTTAAGCGTGTAGTCCAAAGAGACTAATTTTGCATTGATTTTTGCTCCGCGGCAACGGTGACCAATTTCGGTGTGTACATGGTAAGCGAAATCAATTGGTGTTGCACCAGAAGGCAAGTCTATGATGTCTCCCCGTGGTGTAAAAACATAAACCCGATCTTTGAAAACATCACTTTTCATTCCGTCTACAAATTCTTGGGCATCTTCTACTTCCTGACGCCATTCCATCAAACGACGTAGCCAATTAATTCTCTGTTCGTAAGTTTGATCTCTAGGACCACGTTCTTTATATCGCCAATGAGCCGCGATTCCGAACTCGGCATTTTGGTGCATTTCTGAAGTTCTTATTTGAACTTCGAGTGGTTTGCCGTCAGAGTAAATAATGGCAGTGTGGAGGCTTTGATAAAAATTATCCTTAGGAGCTGCAATATAATCATCGAATTCGTGAGGTATAGGTCGCCAATGGGTGTGAATCACACCCAATGCAGCATAGCAGCTCGGAATATCCGGAACCATTAAGCGCACACCTCTCAAATCCATGACACTCTCAAAAGGTTTATCTTTTTCCTGCATTTTTCGATAAATTGAATAAATATGCTTTGACCGACCTGAAATCTCAACTTTAATTCCAGTATCACTCAGAATTTTCTTTAAATTTTCTTCAATCGAAATTATTTCAGATTCACGATCTTTTCTTCTGAGAGCCAAATTATTTGCGATTTCTTTGTATTTTTCCGGATTTACATATCGAAATCCGAGGTCTTCCAATTCCCATTTTATTTGCCAAATTCCTAACCTGTTTGCAAGTGGTGCAAAAATATCAAGGGTTTCCTGAGCGATTCTTTTTCTTTTGGCCTCGGGCATATATCCCAAAGTACGCATGTTGTGAAGGCGATCTGCCAATTTAATCAGGACAACTCGAATGTCATCTCCCATCGCAAGAAACACTTTTCTGAGTGTTTCATTTGACAGGTCTTTTTTTCTGAATTTTGAGGACTGAGAATCGTCATCTTCAATTTCGTCACCAATAAATTCACCATCGGCATTTTTAAGTTGATCACCGCGAGTCACCCTTGGTAAATTGGTTAATTTTGTCACACCATCGACTAATCGAGCGACTTCGTCACCGAAGACACTTTTTATTTCTTGCAAAGATATGTTAGTATCTTCGACCGTGTCATGCAGCAAACCTGAAATCACGATTGCTGGAGGTACTTTTAATTCTGCAAGAATCGAAGCTACTGCAACACAATGAGTAATATATGGTTCACCTGAAACCCTGGTCTGCCGTTCATGGGCTTTTTCTGCAAATCGGTATGCCTTCATGACCAATTCGCGGTCCATGAAATTGTAATTTTCGGGCAAGAGTTCCATTAATGCTTCTATTTTCATATTGGTCTAATAATACCTTATAAAAATTATCCACTGAGGTGTGAAGAGTGATCTTCACAGCTATTTTAAAGCCTTTTTAGCAATTTTGCTGAATAAAATGTACTTGAACCTGCGATAAGTGCATTTGCAACATTTTAATCTTTATTTTTGATATTTAGTCGGTAAGATCCGTTATTAAGAGGCTTGAAGAATGTCAAGATGACTTTATAAATAGATACTTGATTAATTACCCTTTCAGTATATTTGTTTTTACGAATTTGAAATCGAAATGATAAAGTTCAAGGAAGGTGTCTAATATTTCATGCTCACAAATGATTTGATTGCATCTTAGAATTTAAATTATATATATCTCGAATTTCAATTTGTGGGTGTTCATGCTGAATTATTAAATAAATCTTCAATACGAGTAAAGTAATTTGAAAAATCCTGGCTTTATTTGAAAAACTTAATATTCGATTTTGGTTATATTAGATTTGGTGACTTAGAACCCCTCTATAACGTGATTTTAATTTGTAAAAGAAAATATTTAAATTTATTACTGACTTGTTTTGTAGCCCAACTAGAATCGATAAATTCTAAAGGAAGAAATTCGAATTCCTTTGTTGTTAATTTCTTGCCATGCTAGAGAAAAAGCGTTTCAATTGATATAAAAGCATGTTCAGATAAAAGAAACTAAAAAAGCCCTTGTTGCAATGAAATCACCATGAATCTTTGTGGTGGATTGTTGTTAAATCAAATTAATATCGAAATTACTTTTTATTAATTTTATTAAATTATTTTAACAACTCATGACCGGAAAAATCACGGTATGGGGATAATGCATTTAATATATCTTGGTCCTCTTTATTGGTGTTTTTCATGATCATCCGACTGAGCAACTCACCTAATCCCGGCCCTAACATAAAACCCTGACCGCATGTACCGACGCTGAGTAGAAATCCATCAACCTCATTCGACCAGCCAACAATTGGATTTCCATCCGGTGTCATTGGATACAATCCACGCCAGGTTCTGCGAACACGGATGTTTTTTAATCTGGGCATGACTTCTATCATTCTTCTGGCAATTAAAGGCAGAAAATCACTGGTTTCATCGGTTGAAAACCCCCAAATATTAGGGCTGGGAGTAAGGCAAAAAATTATTTGACCGGTTGAATGTTGGTAAAAATAAAAATTAGAAGATCCAGGAAATGGTCGGATATCCACAATCATTGGATTTAAGAAATGAGAAACCGATTCAGTAATTGCGGCTTCATGAGAATCAGGGTTTACTTGAATATCAATACCAACCAATTGCCCAATCTGTTTTGCCCAAGGACCAGCAGCATTGATGACAATATTTGAATAATATATTGATTTAGAAGTTTTTACGCCTTTTACCTGACCATCTTTAACGATGATCTCTTCAACAAATTCACTAAAATGAAAGATTGCTCCCATCTTTTGTGCATGATTATAAAAAGCATGGGTAGCAAGTAAAGGTGACGCACTACCATCTTCAGGTGAAAAAGTTCCTCCAACCAAGTTTTCGTGGTTTAGATCCGGAACAACTTCTAAAAATTGTTCTTTGTCCATCCAGTCAATGTTTAAACCAAATTTCTTCTGAACTGCAAGAAGCTTTTTTAGAGATTTCTCTTCCTCTTCACGGTATGCAACAAAGGCATATCCACCTTTAAACCATTCAATATCGTCCCCGTATATTTCTTTCCAGGTTGAAAAAATATTAATAGAATTTAGGCAGAGCCTTATTTTTGCTGAATCTGAATGGGTTGCTCGGATTCCGCCAATTGCTCTTTTACTGGAACCTTGTCCAACGCTGGGAAACTGATCGATGACTAATACTTTCAACCCGGATTTTGCGATATAAAACGCAGTTGGTGAGCCAATCGATCCAGCTCCGATAATAATTACATCAAAATTGTTGGTTGACTTGGTCATAAGGTTTCCTCAGAAGCATCTGACCCTGCAAAAAGTTCTAAAGGGACTTCCATAAATAACGGACGTTTCGTCTGGTCAGTTACTTCTTCATCTGAAATACCTTCTTCTCGAAATATTCGCTTAATTATTGTGGTGCAGGTTTTTCCTCCACATGCACCCATTCCAGCTCTGGTGACAGCCTTAATTTCATTAAAATCCCGGTAGCCTTGGTGAATCAAGGATCTTATTTCACCTGCCATCACTCGTTCACATCGACAAACAATTGTGTCATCCCCAATGTGGGAAATATACTGGTCTAATGGATGGGTTATCAAATCGTCTTGAATCTGGATTCCAGCGATTCTTGTAGCTATTTCTCTGGGTGCTTCAATATGGACAACCGATGTACGATCACTATCTTTTGTCTTATGGATTGAAACAACTTCAAATTTTCCAATCGAATTCCCTTCTGTATCCATCGCGGTGACCCGATTAATGGATTCGAGCGGTTCTCTTTTAAATTCGAAAGGAATGGAAATAATCGGTTGGAGTGGATCTTTACGGTAATCGACAAGCGTAATTGCAAGACCAGGACACCCGACTACACATTGCTCACATACTTCACAACAATATCCATTCCCTAAAAAGGTTGGAAGTTGACGAATGTCTTTTGAATCAATAAAGATGAGTCCATGTGGGCAAAGCGTAGAACATGGATTACATGGGATTTCCTGAGTACAATGGAAAACAGGAATTACCCCTTCTTGATACTCTGGAATATATTCTTCAATTTCAACACCAGGTTTTGATTTTAAGATCTCAGCTGTTCTGTACCAGGACTTAGGAATTTCAATCTCATGATTTCCTAAAGTTTTGGCAATTTCTCTTCCACGTATTTTTCCGGAAAAAATCGCAGCACTTGCTTCAGCGATTTCTTCTGCATCTCCCCCAATAAACGTCTTTATTCCATATCCAATTGCTTTCAAATAGAACTCATTGACCGAATCCAGACCCACTGCAATTAAAACGCTATCGCATAAATATGACTTTTCAGTTCCTGTAATCGGTTTAAAAAACTTGTCTACTTCAGCTATGGTTACAGATTCTACTTTGTCTTCACCATTCGCACTCAGAATCGTGTGTGAGGTCATAATTGGCACACCCATGCGTACTAATTTGTCTTTATGAACTTTATATCCTCCACACTTTGGTAAAGCCTCAACCAATCCCACAACACCAATTCCTGCCTGAAGCGCATGATAACCTGCAATCAAACCAACATTTCCACCACCGATTATGAATAATTTCTGCGATGGTTTCACAAGATCCCGATTAACAAGCGTTTGAAATGCACCAGCTCCGAAAACACCAGGAAGCGTATTTCCTTTAAAATTCAAAAATTTTTCTCGTGCACCTGTAGCAATTAATATTGTTCTGGGTTTGACCAAAACATATTCGCTTCCATTGCGGTTGATACCAATTTTCTGGTCTGAAAATACAGCCAATGCAGGACTATTCGTCCATATATGATTTGATGGGTATCGCCGCACCTCATCTTCGAGTTTCTTCGCTATATCAATTCCCCTGGTTCCAGCATAAACCGCCTGTGTTGAACCAAAAAAACGATGGGTTTGAAACACTAGTTTTCCACCTAACAGATTTTTATCATCCACGAGAATGGTGTCTATTCCAAATTCACCTAATTCGATTGCAGATGACATACCGGTTGGTCCACCACCGATGATTAAAACATCTGTTTCGATCTCATCAATCTTTTTCATTTTTGGAACTGAATTTACCAGAGGGAGTGTTGGTAAACCATTTGCAGGTGTAATGGTCATCCCTTGTTTTAAGGTTGTCATACAGGACTTAACAGGTTTCCCATTGGCAATAACCATACATTGTGCACATTGACCATTTGCACAAAAAATTCCTTGCGGTGAGTTGTCTTTGTGATGATGCCCAAAAATATTTATCCCATTCGCAATTAGGGCAGATGAAATATTTTCATTTTCATAACCAGATAATAGGTTATCATTCCAAAAAAAAGTTATTTCTTTTCTTACTGGAATTGTTAAGATCGGGTGTTCATGAATACGATAATCCGACATTATCCCTCTTGAAAGTAAGTAATTATTTAAGTGAAATTCGCAAATAAACTCATCTTAATCTTACAGAACATTTTATAAAGTTCCTACTGAAATAATTCATGTTTTCGATTTGCTAGTGTAATGAGAATCTTATTATTTATTTTTGTTCACGATCCCAAATAAAAAATTATCAGCCTATTATGGTAAAATTTTTGTATCTTTGGTTGAAATTACCAGGAGGGATCCATGAAGAAATACGCAGTTTTAACGAGTGGTGGTGATGCACCAGGTATGAATGCAGCAATCCGAGCAGTTGTTCGATCCGGTCTGGAAAAAGGATGGGAGATGTTCGGTGTTCGTAATGGATTTGCTGGCCTAATATCTGGAAATTTTGTTCAAATGGGTCCGCGTGATGTTGGTGGAATTATGCAAAAAGGGGGAACAATTCTGGGAAGTGCACGGTCTCTAGAATTCAAAACGCTTGATGGACAAAGAAAAGCAATTCGTTCACTTAATTCAGCAGGAATAGATGGATTATTTGTGATTGGTGGAAATGGATCGCAAACTGGATCCTATATGTTGTCCAAACTTAAATTTCCTGTTGTAGGAATTGCATCAACAATCGATAATGACTTATTTGGTTCTGACACAACAATAGGAGTTGACACCGCTTTAAATGTTGCGCTTGAAGCAGTAGATCGGCTTAAGGTAACTGCTTCCTCTCATCAAAGGGCATTTCTCTTAGAGGTTATGGGACGTGATTGCGGCTATTTAGCCTTGATGACTGCGTTAGCTGGTGGAGCAGAAGCTGTAATCATCCCGGAAGTAAAAGTCTCTCCAGAAGATATTGCAGAAATCTTAGGAAAGGCATATGAGAAAGGAAAAGCGCATGCAATTGTCATTGTTGCTGAAGGTGCTGAATATAACGCTGAAAAGCTTTCAGCTTATTTTAAAGAGCATCATGACAGGTTGGGATTTGATCTTCGAGTAGCCATTTTAGGCCATATTCAAAGGGGGGGAACACCGTCTGCGTATGATCGAATACTGGCGAGTCGTCTAGGCTCAGGTGCAGTAGAAGCAATGGCTAAAGGCGAAACCGGTGTATTAATAGGGTGGGTTCACTCTAAATTGAAGTCTACACCTTTGGAGATCGTTGTTAACAGTAAAAAAGAAATTGATCGGTCTTTGGTCGATCTAGCTCGAATTTTGGATTGATTTCAAATTTTTAATTGAAAGCTTTTAGATAAGCCTGGATAAAACCATCCAATTCGCCATTCAAAACACCGTTCACATTTCCACTCTCAAATTCGGTGCGATGATCTTTTGCCAGTTGGTATGGATGCAAGACATAAGATCGTATTTGGCTTCCCCATTCCGCTTTTTGGTAAATGCCACGCATTAATGCCATCTCTTTATCCTGCTCTTCGCGTTTTATTTCCAGTAATTTTGCACGTAAAACACGGAAAGCGTTTTCACGATTCTGCAATTGTGAGCGCTCGTTTTGACATGTCACAATGATTCCTGTTGGGATATGCAGTAATCTGACAGCGGTTGAGTTTTTTTGGACATTTTGTCCACCCGCACCTGAAGATTTGAATACGTCTATGCGTACCTCGTCCTGCCCGATCTGAATCTCATCATCATCACTAATGTCGGGTAGTACTTCTACCTGAGCAAACGAAGTATGTCTGCGATGTGCTGCATCGAATGGAGATAATCGAACCAGTCGGTGGACACCTTTTTCAGATTTTAAATATCCGTAAGCAAATGCTCCAGTGACTGCTATCGTAACACTTTTAACGCCTGCTTCTTCTCCGGCAGATCGGTCCAGGATTTCTGCTGAATAATTGCGTTTGTCAATCCAACGCAAATACATCCTTTCCAACATTTCTGCCCAATCCTGAGAATCAGTTCCACCAGCACCTGCATGAATACTCAATAAAGTATTTCCACGGTCATACTGACCTGATAATAAGGTCTGAAGTTCACGTTCATCCAGCTCTTTTTCGATCGCGATTAATTCTGATTCAAGTTCGTTTCGGAAACTTTCATCATCAAATTCTGCAATTTCTTTGGATTGATTTATTCGATTGGAAAAAACTTCCCAACCTTTTATTTCATCTCTTAGATCGACAATTTTTTTCATAACTTTTTGAGCACGCTGTCGATCTTCCCATAAGTTGGGATCTTCGGATTCGATTTCTAATTTGTTTAATTGAACTTTTTTTTCTGGTAAGTCAAAGATGCACCAGAAGATCATTAATTTTGGCCTGATAATTTGCCAAGCGATCTACGATATCTTGCATTATTAACTCCAATAACTAAGTTAGCAGTCCTTGAACAAAACCATTACGATCAAATTTTTGTAAATCTTCAGGTTTTTCTCCGAGGCCAACATATAAAATGGGAACATTCAGTTCTTTTTGTATTGCAAAAGCCATTCCTCCTCGAGCGGAGCTGTCCATTTTTGTAAGGATTACACCATTGATATTTACAGCTTCTTTAAAAGCTTTTGCTTGTAATAGAGCGTTCTGACCAGTTGTGGCATCCAGTACGAGCCAGGTGGCATGTGGTGCGCCTGGATAAGTTTTTGCGATTACGCGGTAAACTTTTTTTAATTCTTCCATCAAATTAAAACGGGTATGTAATCTGCCGGCTGTGTCGATATAAATGAGATCGACATTTCGTGATTTACCAGCTTGAATGGCATCAAAAGCAACAGATCCTGGATCAGCACCATCCTGACCTGAAATAACAGGTATATCCAATCGATCTCCCCAGACCTGAAGTTGATCAACCGCAGCAGCCCGAAATGTGTCTGCTGCTGCAAACAACACCTTTTTTCCAGAATCTTTTTGCATCTTTCCCAGCTTTGCCAGAGTTGTTGTCTTTCCAGACCCATTGACTCCTACCACGAGAATGACTGCAGGTTTATGAGAGGAAAAATCAGGAAAAATCGGTTCAATTAATTGATTTATGAGTTCTACTTTCATGAATTCTTGAAGATCTGATGTCTTTGTGAGTCCTTCTTGATCGACTATGTGCATCAAATTTACAATGATTTGTTGAGTTGTGTTAATACCCAAATCAGCTTGAATAAGGATTGCTTCCAATTCATCCCATGTATTTGCATCAATTTCAGTTGCACCAAACATGGCTGCAAGTCGCCCGAAAGTAACTTTCCGGGTTTTTTCGAGACCTTTTATCCACTTTGTAAATATGTCTGCCATAGTGAAAAATTATATCATAGTCGATGGATCGGTCATTTTTACGGCTAATTGTCCACAACCTGCTTGGATATCAATGCCTCTTCTGATGCGGATTGTGCATGGAATTCCAAATTGTTCCAAAATTTGTTGAAATAATTTTGTTTGTTCCTTGGAACTCGGTTGATAAATAGATTGACTGGTTGGATTTAGCGGAATTACATTCACATGACACAAAATGCCTCTCAGTAAATGGGCTAACTGTCTCGCAGTACTTTCACTATCGTTTTTACCAGCAATTAATGCCCATTCGAATGTTACTCTTCGATTCGTCTTTTCAACATAATATCTGACAGCTTCCATTATTTGTTCGATGGAATATTTCTTGTTTATTGGAATGAGCGAAGAACGTTCTTCGTTTGTTGTGGCGTGTAAGCTAATAGCCAGATTAATTTGACGGTCTTCATCTGCGAATTTTCTAATCATTGGAACAAGACCAACTGTAGAAATGGTGAATCTCCTTGCACCTAATCCAAATCCTCTTTGATCATTTAGAAGGTCAATTGCTTTTAAAGTGGCGTCGTAATTGTGAAAAGGTTCGCCCATTCCCATCAATACAATATTCGTAACTTTTTCCTCTGATTTCGCCAATTCACGCGCATAGTATAGTACCTGTTCAATGATTTCACCAGACTGTAAATGCCTTTTAAAACCCATTTGACCAGTTGCACAAAAGACACACCCCATGGCACAGCCAGCCTGAGTGGAAATACATAAAGTTCGTCTTTGATCGTATTTCATTAACACTGCTTCGATTGCATAATTATCTTCTAAAGAAAAAAGTGTTTTTTGGGTTTCTTTATCTTGAGAACTTATGACTTTTATAGGTGATAACGATGAAAACTTGAAATATGTAAACAGTTTTTCACGAAATAATTTTGGCAGACTGGAAAATTGATCCGGTTCATTCCAAAATTTCTGATAAACGCCTTGCCAAATCTGTTGGACGCGAAATGAAGGTTCATTCCATGTTGCAATCGTTTTTTCCAGATCTGAATAGGACAAGTTAAAAAATAATTCTTGGTTAATTTGATTATTCATGCATTTCCCAATTATTAGTCGTCATAGTTATTATAAACGTATCCAGGTCAGCGCAAACAAGATCCGGCTGAATATGAGTCTCATCGATATTTTGAAGTGTTGAAATACCACTTAATAATAATGCTGTGTGGCATTTCGCATTCAATCCTCCCAGAATATCAGTTTCAAGCCGATCTCCGACAACAATGGTGTGCGAATGATCAACATTTAGAATTCTTAATGCCTCTTCAAACATATATGGTTTCGGTTTTCCAAATGTAAGTGCTTTTTTGCCACTTGCTGTTTCTAAAAATGATAATATTGCTCCTGCACCAGGGATATCACCAGAAGTTGAGGGATAGGAAGGGTCGATATTCGTAAAAAAGAAATCAGCACCTGAATTTAATAATAATGTAGCTTTAGCCAATTGCTGATATGTGACTTTTCTATTCAAGCCACCCGCAACAGCAAGTACATTACTATTTTTGTGATAAAAACCATATCCTTCAAGAATTTCGTGCAATCCGGGTTCACCAACAATGTAGACCGGACCACCTTTTGGGTATTTTTCAGACATTTTTTTGGCTAAAACAGTGGCTGAGGTAACAATCTGATTTATCGAAGACTTTCCCCCAAATCCGTTAATTTTCGTTACATAATCTAAAGGTGATTTAGTGCTATTATTTGTAGCAAACACATAAGAAATGGAATATTGTTCTAAAATTCTAAATACTTTAGAGATATCTGCAATCTGAGAATTCTCTTTCCAAAGAACCCCATCCATATCAAATATGATTGAACTAATCTTATGTGTTTTCATGTTTTTAATTTTTAAGCCGGATAGGTTCACTATCCGGCTTTTACTTGTCTTGGTTCGGAATTATTTTTTAGTCGGTGTCTCTAGAACTTTATCAACCAAGCCATATTCTACTGCCTGTTTTGCATCGAGATAATAATCCCGTTCTGTATCATGATCGATCACTTCAATCGTCTGGCCAGTGCTTTCGGCCATAATCTCGTTGAGGCGAGCTTTCAGGCGTAATATTTCTTTGGCTTGAATTTCAATATCAGATGCCTGTCCTTGTGCTCCACCCAATGGTTGATGCATATGGATTGTTGCATGGGGGAGTGTGTACCTTTGTCCCTTTTCGCCAGCAGCCAGAATAACGGTGCCAAAAGAAGCTGTCATTCCAACTGCAACCGTGGAAATCTTATTTGGGATCATTTTCATGGTGTCATATATTGCTAATCCTGCATAAATCTGTCCACCAGGGGAGTTGATATACATTTGGATACCTGCTTCAGGATCTTCCCGGCTTAAGAATAGCAACTGTGCAACTATTAAATTCGCAACCTGGTCATTTATTGGGGTTCCTAGCATGATGATTCGATTCTTCAATAATAATGAAAAAATATCATATGCTCTTTCTCCACGGCCATTCGATTCGATTACCATTGGGATGACTGAAGAAAAGTCAGAATCGTTTGTCATATTCACTTTTTTCTCCTTATTCTTTCGTTGGTGCAGATTCCTCATCAATTTTTGGTGAGGTTACTTTTTTCTTTCTGCTTTTTGGTTTTTCAGATTTCTCTGTTTTTTCAATAATTTCATTTTCAGTAGATTCAACATCAAGTTTTCCGGATGCTAAATCTTTTAATCTTTCTAATGTACGTTCATTATATAAACGTGTCACTGCGTTATACGCCGCAGAATCCATTTGTTGTTTTGAGAATTTTCCTTTTTTACCTTTTCCTTCGGCCTTCATTTCCGACATCATTAGTGATGTTTCGTTCATAATATTATCAAGATCAGCTTTTCCAATTTGAATTTTCTCAAGTTGGGCAAATTTATCAATGATTAGAGAATTTCTAAGTCTTTTTTCAGCAGCAGGTTTTACGTTTTCTTCAATATACTTTTCTTTATCGGTGTTGAGAACTTTAAGGTATGTCTCGAAATCAAGATTTTGACGACTTAAGTCATTTTTTACTGAAGATAGAATATGTTCAATTTCTTCATTTACCATAAAGGTCGGATACTTAACAGTAGCTTGTTCTGCAATTTTTGCCAATAAATCTGTATAATACTGGTCTTCATTTTCCTGGTTCTTATTTGTTGTTAATTGTTCCTTAACTGAACTTTCCAAATCAGCATAACTGTCAAACTGGCCTAATGATTTGGCAAATTCATCATCCAGGGCAGGTAATACTAGATTCTTTACTGATTGAATTTTTATTTTAAAAGTTACCTTCTTGCCTCTTAATTCAATATCATCATAGTCATCTGGGAACTCATATTCAATTTCTTTTTCAGATCCTTCAGCAGCCCCAAGCAATTCTTTCGAAAAGCCCTGATATGGCCATTCTTTCTTATTCAATTCGTCGCCAAGTATTACTTGAAGTGGTCGATCGGTAAATATTGCATTTTCAGTGTTCGATATGGCTTGGTCAATACCTGTCATTTGAATATAGACAAGGTCCCCATTTTTACTAAGCTCGTTCGTTGGTTCAGCAGATGCATAATTTCGTTGCATTCGTTTTAAGAACTCTTCGATTTCTTCTTCTGTGACTGGATCTGGGGTATACGGTAAACGAATACTTTTATAATCGCCTAAATCCACTTCAGGTGGTAATGGAACAATGAATGAAAGTTTCGGTGGATCCAAACTGATAATTTCATTAAGTGATCCGGGTCCGGAGGGATTAATTGAGGCTTCTTTTAATATTTCTGCATATTGGTCATCAATAAGGATTTCAATGGCTTCTTCACTTACTGCACCTTCTCCAACATATCTGACAACCATCTCATATGGGGCTTTTCCTGGACGGAATCCAGAAATTTTTGTTTTATTCGCTATTTTTCGAGCTGCACGTTTCTTGTAGCTTTCAAAAAAATCAGGTTCAAATTCAGCAATAATCTTGACCTGATGGTCTTCGTGGGGTGTCGTTTCGATTTTCAAAATAAAAATCCTTTTCTTTATAAAAAATTTTTTGTAGGGAAGAGGGGACTTGAACCCCTACGCCTTTCGGCACATGATCCTAAGTCATGCCTGTCTGCCAATTCCAGCACTTCCCCATGGCCAACAAATTATAAGCGTAACCTCGAGGAGCGTCAATAATCAGATATAATGGGTGCACAGTTTACAAGGTTTTTTGGAGGTCAAGTTGTCGCGTGTAATAAATCCTGAAAGTAGTGGTAAGGAAAGAACGAAATTAACAAAAACCATTGTTAAAGCGATACGTGAATTAATGGTCCAAAAAGAACCCAATAAATTGACAAAAGATTTAACTGCATATATTTCTATTGCACTGATGGAAATTCATAAAACGGTTGATGTTTCTGTTGAAGCCTGGGAAAAAAGAGGCTATTGGCTCAAAGCTGATAAGTTTCGTCTGGATTGGGAATGGACTGAGATTTTCAGTGTACAAATGAGAGATTCACTTTTAAAT
>PHBS01000021.1 GCA_002841995.1 Chloroflexi bacterium HGW-Chloroflexi-8 | reverse complement strand
TTTACTCCTGATCAAACTATTCCCAAAATGGCTGTTCATTGTGAGGATTTTTTGGTTCAGTCTTGGGCTTGTTATTGCTTTTCACCGCAATGAATTCAAGAAGATTTTTGAAATAAAAACTATAGCATGGATCTCATTGGCAATTGTCCTCTTTTTCCTCGGAATTTTGGAATGGGAATGGTTAATCAAATTTTCCGGATTGAATTGGATTGAAACCAGAGAAACTTTACTCGATGCTGTTTATTCAATGACTGTCTTATTTGCAATACTCAGTACCAATAAAATTTTACCTTTGCGTAATTTTATTGAAAAGATCGGGTCTCAATCATTTGGAATCTACCTGGCACATATCCCGGTGACACAGTATCTGGCAAGAGGGATTTATCATTTTGCTCCCTGGTTGTTGAGCCAGACCATTCTATTTACTTTGATAATAGCTGTTGCTGGCTTGGGTTTGCCTTTATTTGGAATGTGGATTTTTCGTAAACCCTTACTCAAAAGGGTCTACGGGTATGTGTTCGGCTAGAAAATAACCATATGATTAAAAAATTACTTGCATTAAACGGAATCGCCATAATCGGAGCAGTTCTATATCATGCCGCCGGGTGGGGATTTATTTCAATGTTTTGGTGGACCGACCGGTTTCTTCCCGTTACTGTTCCAAATTTTTCTCTAAAGGGATCATTTTCATATTTTGGACTGCGGTTCATCGAACAAATCATCATCATCGCAATCCCTGCATTCCTGTTTGTTTCAGGTTACTTTATCGTATTCGCATCTGGAAAAGAATCAGCACCAAAATGGAAATGGATTTTTACAAGAATCAAATACCTGGTAATCCCTTATTTGATCTGGTCGACAATCCTGATCTGTATGAATGTTTTTTTTGGTGAATCATATCAACCAGGACAAATTGTAAATATGATCCTGACTGGCAAAGCGATTGAGGCATTTTATTTCATTCCCCTCATTATTCAGCTCTATTTATTGTCTCCAATATTGACAAGAGCTGTTAAAGCAAAACCTTTTCTCATGCTTTCGATTTCTTTTATTTTGATGATTCTCGTTCATTTGGGACAATATGCCAGTATGTTGGGAATTTCATACATTGGAAAATCCTTTCTGAGTCTATTCACCCATGCCTGGCTTTTTCCTGGGAACTTATTTTGGTTTGTATTTGGCATTTATATTGGATTCTTTTACGCTTCGATTCAAGAAAAATTAGTCCGATTTCGTCTACTTTTCCTGACGATTAGTCTGGTTCTAATTCCTGTAGGAATTTGGGAATGGGAAAAACTTCTTGCCTTATCTGGCAGAGATTGGTACCCTTCCAGGGAATCAATTGTTGACAACTTGTTCTCCATTTTCTTTTTGCTGACATTCATCACCTATTCGCTAGGTCCAATTATCAAGTTAAAATGGTTAAATTACCTGGGAAGTAAATCGTTTGGGATCTACTTATCCCACACACTTTTTTTGACTCTTATTGCCAAAATTATCTATAACTTGATCCCACAGATTTTAAAATATCAAATTATTTTCCAACCAATTTTGATTTTTGGTGCAATATTAGGTCCGGTCTTATTAATTGAAATATTAAAAAGGTCACCGTTACGAAAATTTTTTGTTTACGTGTTTGGGTGATCATCTTTTTCTGGGAGAAAATGTATGAGTAAAGTTTTGGTTACCGGTGGTGCTGGATTCATTGGCTCACACGCTACAGATAATTTGATTAATCTCGGCTATGATGTCACAGTTCTTGATGACTTAAGCGGTGGTTTTCATGAAAATATCAATCCAAATGCTGCCTTTATTCATGGCAGTATCAATAATTATGAATTGATTGATCAAATTTTTTCACAAAAAAAGTTTGATTTTGTTTACCACCTCGCAGCATATGCAGCCGAAGGATTAAGCCACTTTATTAAGCGATTTAATTATGAAAATAATTTGATCGGAAGTGTTAATTTAATCAATGCTTCCATAAAAAACGATGTGAAATGTTTCGTTTTTACATCATCTATTGCTGTTTATGGATCCAGTCCTGAGTTGCCTATGACGGAAGAGACCAACCCACACCCAGAAGATTCCTATGGGATCGCCAAATTGGCGGTAGAACAGGAATTAAAAACATGCAAAGAAATGTTTGGGCTGAATTATATTATCTTCCGACCCCACAATGTCTTTGGTGAAAGACAGAATATTGGCGATAAGTATAGAAATGTTGTGGGTATCTTTATGAATCAAATTCTTCAGGAAAAACCAATGAGTGTTTTTGGTGATGGACAACAGACACGCGCTTTCAGTTACATCGGTGACCTGGCACCCATCTTAGCTGAATCAATTGAAAATCCAAAGGCTTATAACCAAATATTCAATATTGGCGCAGATCAACCATACAGCGTAAATCAACTTGCCGGCGCTGTTGCAAAAGCAATGGGGAAAGATCCGGTTGTGAATCACTTGCCCGCCAGAAATGAAGTTCAGGATGCCTATTCTTCTCATAAAAAATTGGATCAGGTTTTCGGTATCCGAACGAAGCATACTCTTGACCAGGGATTGGAAATGATGGCGGACTGGGTAAAAGAACATGGAGCACGTAAGAGTTCAAAATTTAAAAACATTGAAATTGAAAAGAACTTTCCTAAAGCCTGGTTGATAGAATAATCCGACTCATGCAAAGAACCCCAAAAATTATCTCCATAATTTTAAATACAAATCGTAAGATTGATACACTCGCCTGTATCCAATCGATCGAAGATAATCATTATCCTGATATGCAAATTCTTGTGCTGGACAATGCCTCTACTGACGGTTCAGTTGAAGAAATTAATTCCAAATTCCCCCATATCACCATTCTTCAATTGAAAGAAAATAAAGGATATGCAGGGAATAATAATTTCGGATTGGAATATGCTATCAAGCAGAACCCCGATTGGATATTCGTTCTAAATGAAGATATTATTTTGGCCAAAGATGCATTTGAACAAATGATGCTTGCAGTACAAGATCGTTCTGACATTGGGATTGTTGGTCCTCTGGTTTACCATTTCGACGACCCGGAAATTATCCAATCCGCAGGCGGTACATTTACAAAAGGCGGAGATTCTCTTCACCTGGGACAGAATATAAAAGACATTGGTCAGTATCAGAACCCTTACGAAGTCGCCTGGATATCGGGTTGTGCAATTGGGATTCGTGCGCAAGCAATTAATGAAGCTGGATTGATTGATGAAAGATTTTTTTATTATTGGGAAGAAACCGATTGGTGTTTTCGCATCAAAGAAAAAGGCTGGAAAGCATTAATAGTCCCTCAAGCCAGGATTTGGCACAAAGGGGTTCAGAAAAATTATTTACCTTCCCCAAATGTCACTTATTATGCTACCAGAAATCGTTTGCTCTTCTATAAGAAACACAAAACACCGATTACCATTTGGTTTTCAACTATTTGGGAATTTGCAAAGACAATACTTTCATGGACTTTTAATTCAAAGTGGAAATCAAAGATAGAACATAGGGATGCAAAAGTTCAAGGTATAAAAGATTTCTTATTTCAAAAATGGGGTCAACGCAGGATTAAGGTAAATTGAAATAAACCATGAAAAGAAGCTTCATAAACTTGACTGGCTTAAGAGGATGGTTATCATTGAAAAAGCAAGATGCTAAAAAACTCGCTTTGGATATTGGACTCGTAAAAGGTACGACAGATTACACACGTTTCATTATTCTTGGGCGATCCAGAACGGGATCAAATTTCTTAAGAGGACTCATTAATGACAACCCACAAGTTGTAAGTGTTGGAGAAATTTTCCGCAACGAGGATCAAATCGAGTGGGATTCCCCTCGCTTTGAATTCAATAAAATCGTTCTTGAGACCTATCAACGGGATCCAGTAACATTTTTAAATAAATACCTGTTTCGTAAATTTCCTTTGGATATCAAAGCAGTTGGATTCAAACTTTTTTATTATCACGCTCAAAAACCACCGTTTAATAACATCTGGAAATACCTGGAAGATCAAAACAAGATCAAAATACTCCATATCAAGCGAAAAAACATTCTCCAAACTCATGTTTCCAGATTAAAAGCCAATAAAAACAATAAATGGGTCAATACAAACGGGGATATAGAACAACAAATAAGTGTACGGGTGGATCCGATTGAATGCATCAAAGACTTTGAGCAAACAAGAAAATGGGAAACAGAAGCGGACACTTTATTCAAAAACCACCCCATTCTCGAAATATTTTATGAAGATCTTTCAAATGACTATGGGCCAATAATGAAAAATGTCCAGGATTTCTTAGGTGTTAATTACATCCCTGTGAGACCTGGCACTCATAAACAATCGAATCTACCTTTATCACAAACTATATCGAATTTCATTGAGCTAAAAGATTATTTTAAAAACTCAATATATGCCAGTTTTTTTGATGAATAATCCATGAAAGTTTTAATCTTATCTACATGGTTTCCATATCCACAAAATCAAGGTAGTAAGATACGTGCTTATCATCTGATACGTGCATTAGCCAGAGATCATGAGATTGCCCTCATATCTTTTGAAGATCAACCTGTTCGAGATGAATGGTTAACGCATATTGGCCAGTTCTGTCAACTCATTAAAATTCTCCCTGAAAAGCCTTTTATGTATCCCAAAATTAAAAAACTTATCGGTTTTTTCTCACCTTTTCCAGCAGCAGTTTTTGCCGGCTACAATAAAAACATGGAGACTTTAGTTCAAAAAACTGCACAGGATTGGAAACCGGACTTCGTGTTTGCATTTACATTTGTTACGGCGCCTTATGCGCTCAGACTAACTGGTGTAAAACGAATTGTAGATATCGATAATTTACTCGCAGTTATGTTGAAAGAAGATATTCAATTTGCTAAAAACATGGCCCAAAAAATTCGGCGCTTTCTTGCTTTTAAAAAAATGGCAAATTTTGAAAATAAAGTTTATTCGTCTTTTGATCAATGTCTGGTTGTATCTGAATTGGATATAAAACGAGTGCAGGATTACACAAAAATTCACCCGAATCAATTGATAAAAGTACCGAATGGGGTCGACCTGGAAGAGAATCATCCTTTAGCATTAGCGAAAGAAGATGATCGATTAATTTATAACGGCGCACTAACTTATTTCCCAAATTTTGATGCAATGAACTATTTCATGGACGAGATATTTCCAATCATCTTGAAATCGAAACCTAATGTAAAGATCATAATCACTGGAAAGACTGATGGAGTAAACTTAGAAAATTTTTCTTACAAAGAACATATCATTTTCACAGGTTATCTGGATGATGTTCGGCCAGTTGTATCCAGCAGCCAAGTTTGTGTAGTCCCGCTCCGGCAAGGAGCCGGCACCCGATTAAAAATATTAGAAGCTATGGCGCTGGGAACGGCAGTCGTTTCAACTGCCAAAGGAGCTGAAGGGCTGGAGGTTACGGATCAGGAAAATATCATTCTGGCAAATACGCCTGAAGCATTTGCAAATGCAGTAATTTTCTTGTTAAACAATTCAAAAGCGCGATCCAACCTTGAACAAAACGCCTTAAAATTTGCCGGAAACATGTACGATTGGGAAAAGATTGAGCATAAATTTGCTGATGATCTTCAATTTATTTATAAATCGAACAACGAATGAAAAACTATTCTTCAATCTTATTGGATTTCACAATTCGCTTTCCCAACTGGCAAAATTATATTTGGCCAAGCATCATTTTCATTGGGGCAATCCTTTTAGCGCCATTTATTGCTCGCCAAAATCTGATTGCAATTCTGGCGGTTGCAGGAATCTTGGGCGTTTTTGGGATTATCTTTTTTATTCGGCACCCGGGAATTGGATTTCCAATTTTAATCGTGGCTTGCTTATTAATTCCATTCTCCATATCGACCGGTACTCAAACAAAAATTAACAGCGCATTTCTGATGATGAGTTTATTGGTCGGTGCCTGGCTGGTTGAAATGTTCATAATTAACCGGCAGATAAAGATATTACCGGAACCCAGTATTTATGCTGCACTCTTATTTGTTGTTTCGACAATTGTTTCTTTTGGATTTGGTCAATTAGATTGGTATCCGACCAAATCAGCTTCTTTATTCGCACAAATTGGGCAGATCATGATCATGGTGCTGAGTATGGCTGCTTTTATCACAGCAGCGCATCGTATGGAAAAACCCATTTGGTTAAAGTCATTGGTTTTTGTTTTTATCATTTTAGGAGGAATCTATTCTATTGCATTTATATTTCCGCCTTTACGTCATTACGTAAATCGCGTTTTTCAAAGGGCAGTCGTTGACAGTTTATTCTGGACCTGGTTAATTGCAATTTCCTTCGGACAATTTTGGTTGAACAAATCTCTTAGCTCAATTTACCGGATTGGTTGTCTTGTAATATCTCTCTCAGCGATATTTACACTTTTAGTTACAAAACAATCCTGGGCATCTGGATGGTTACCTGCCATGGCAGCTGTATTTGTAATTATTTTCTTAACAAAACCAAAAATTGGGTTGATCGCGTTGTTTTCTTTCGCAATAATTCTTTTAGTTCGAAACCAAATCATCCAGGGTTATGTTTTTGTAGGAGACAATGAATATAGCATGGTCACCCGATTAGAGGCATGGAAAATTGTATTTCAAATTTTCGGGAAGAACCCACTTTTCGGCGTCGGACCAGCAAATTATTACTTCTACACACCTTTTTATAACATCATGGGATATTCGGTTAGTTTTAATTCCCATAATAATTACGTCGATTTATTAGCACAAGTTGGTATCGTCGGTACACTCATCTTTTTTTGGTGGGCGTTTGAAACAGCAAGACTCGGTTTCTCACTTCGCAAAGAAAATCTTGATCCATTCGAAAATGCTTTTGTGTATTCTGCACTTGGCGGGTTGGCAGGAACTTTAGTTGCTGCGTTCCTTGGTGACTGGTTACTTCCCTTTATTTACAATATTGGAATGGAAGGATTTCGTTCGAGTGTTTTGGCATGGGTCTTTCTTGGTAGTTTGATATTTATCAAATATCAACACAAGAAGCAAGAATTCGTTATATGAATCCGGAAATTACCATCATAATCGTCTCTTATAATGTCCAGGTCCTGCTACAAAAATGCATTGATAGCATCTTTGCTTCTAAAATCCGGTCTTCTTTCGAAATTATTGTCGTGGACAATGCTTCAAGCGATGAAAGTGAAGAATTGATACAAAAAAGGTATCCTCAGATAAAGTGGATTCAGAATCAAGAAAACAAAGGTTTCGCTGCTGCGAATAATCAAGGAATCCGATTGGCTAAAGGAGCTTATATCTGGTTGTTAAACCCGGATACAGAGGTAACCCCGGAAGCGCTGGACAGCTTAAAACATGTCATCGAAGGCGATTCTTTAATTGGTGCTTGCGGTTCCAAATTAATAAACCAGGATGGAAGTTTACAAATATCGTGTTATCCATTCCCTACTTTGGGAAGAGAATTCGTGCGAATGTTTCATCTAGAAGGATTAATCCCAAATACCAGATATCCAATGGATCAGTGGGATTCACACAAGATTTATCCGGTGGATAATCTCCAAGGTGCAAGTTTATTGCTTAGAAAGTCAGCATTAGAAGAAGTAGGCTATCTGGATGAGGCTTTTTTTGTTTACACAGAAGAAGTCGACTTGAATTACAGACTAAAGAAAGCTGGATGGAAAATTTATTGGGTGCCTAATTCAATTATTGTTCACCATGGTGGGCAATCGACAAAACAGAATAGAACTCCCATGTTTTTGGAATTGTATAAAACCAAAATTCAATTCTTCCGGAAACATTATGGGAAAGTGATCACTACCCTTTATAAAATAGTCCTGTATTTCGCTTCCATGACAAGAATAGTAGGCGGTGGAATAATGAGTCTGATAACCAAATCAGCGGAAAATCAAACCATGATGACCAATTACAACTCTTTGATAAAGAATATTTCCATCTATTAAATTTATCTATGCGCATATTATTCTTAACACAAATCCTACCTTATCCCCCAAATGCCGGTCCAAGAGTCAAGACCTGGCATGTCCTACGTCACCTATCCCAAAATGGTCATGAAATCCACATGGTCACTTTTCTCCGTGAAGAAGAAAACGCATATTTACATTTTGTCACTGAAATATGTACTCAGGTCCACACGGTAAAGATCAAGCGAAAAAGATTAAATGATCTTTTATTTGGAATTAAATCAATACTTACCGGTTCACCTTTTTTAGTGGAACGAGACAATCTACCAGAAATGCATAAGAAAATACAAAATCTTTTACAGAAAAATGATTTTGATGTGATCCATGCAGATCAGTTGAGTATGGCTCAGTTTGCCTGGAAGGCAAAGAAGCTGATTCAAAAAAATAAAGAAAAAAAATCACCATTTTTGATATTTGATGCTCATAATGCAACCTGGACGATTATGGATCGCATGAAGAGTCATATTCCTTCACTGTTCAGACCGCTTATTAATCTTGAAAAAACAAAATTACGGAAATATGAAGGTTGGTTAATTGATCATTTTGACCATACTCTTGCAGTATCCGAAATAGATAAGGAAGCATTACTTTCAGATTCTAATATAGATATCAGTGAAAAAATTTCGATAATTCCAATTGCTGTTGACACTCAACTTCTGACACCTGTCACCACTTCACCCAATTCTCTTCAATTGCTGACGATCGGGACGTTGCATTATCCACCCAACGCTGATGGAATCCGTTGGTTCATTAAGGAAGTTTTTCCTCGAGTTCATAAGCAAATACCGAATGCAACTCTTACTGTAATAGGGAAAAATCCTCCCAATGATTTTTTTGATTTGGCAAAATCAAGCTCTCCTTCGATTGAAATAACTGGTTATGTGGACAATCTGGATCCATATCTCGAAAAAACTGCAATTTTGATTGTTCCTGTTTTGGCTGGCGGAGGGATGCGTGTCCGAATACTGGAAGGATTTGCACGACAAATGGCAATCATAACAACCACTGTTGGACTGGAAGGGATTGAAGCCGAGCCCGATCGGGATGTGATTGTAAAAGACGATCCCATTGAGTTTTCCCAAGCGATCATTAATCTCTTAAACGACCGCAAGAAACTAAATCAAATTGCTAATTCCGGAAGGAAGCTTGTAGAACAAAAATATGATTGGAAAGTTGTATTTACAAAACTGGACAAAGTCTACGAATTTGTGAAATAAAAAGATGAAAAAAATATTAACAATTTCCGAAAAAAACCTACTCGTCTTGATCATTATTGGATCGGTCCTTGCCAGGCTTTTGGCATCCATAATTCTAGGAAACCAGGTTACTCAAATGCCTGGAATTGCAGATCAAGTCACTTATCACACCCTTGCTCAACGTGTAATGAATGGGTTTGGTTTCACTTTTGATCAGCCGTGGTGGCCGGCAACACACCCGGGGGATCCCACAGCGCATTGGAGTTACATTTACACCTTTTATCTGGTTTTCGTTTATAAAATATTTGGTGTTAACGCTCTGCTTGCCAGAATTATTCAAGCCATCGTCATTGGAATTCTTCAACCATTACTCTTGTATAAAATTTCAAAAATAATATTCCCGGAAATCTCAGGATTATTTTCCGCAGGATGGATTGCAATTTACCCTTATCTAATCTACTATAGCGCAGCATTGATGACCGAATCCTGGTTTATCACAGTTGTCCTGGCTGTTTTTTGGTCCGCCATTCGACTTAAGCCTACACAAACCACAACTTCATATTATTTGGTTTTAGGTGTATTATCCGGCACCGCAATTCTTTTACGACAGGTATTCATGCTTTTTGTTCCATTTCTGTTTCTTTGGATTCTTTGGAACCAAAGGAATTCTGGTCTTCTAAAGTCAATTAAAAATCTGGTTGTGAGCGGTTTAATCATCTTTATCATGATTTTGCCATTTACTATATTTAATTATCAACGCTTTGATCGATTTGTCTTGTTAAACACAAATGCGGGTTTTGCCTTCTTTTGGTCCAATAATCCAATCTATGGCACACAATTTGTTGGTATTCTTCCGGAAGAAATGGGCAATTATTTAATGATGCTGCCGGTTGAATTAAAAGGATTGGATGAGGCTTCCCTTGATTCTGAATTACTAAAACGCGGTTTAAACTTCGTATTTGAAAATCCCGGAACTTATGCCCTTTTATCTTTGAGCCGCATTCCAATCTTATTTGATTTTCTACCAAGTCAAGATTCATCACTATTGAGCAATATCACAAGAGTCACAAGTTTCGGATTTGCATTGCCATTCATGGTTTTTGGTATCTGGCTCAGTATCAAATCCATTCTAAAATCAAAAATAATTTTTTTTGATTCACCAATAAGCTTGATACTAATATTTGGTTTTGTTTACAGTGCAATTCATATTTTGACCTGGAGTTTGGTTAGATATCGATTACCCATTGATGCGCTTTTCCTTGTGTTTGCAGGGTTAGCATTATCCAAATTGAGCATTTTCGTAAGGAAAAGATATGCAAATAACCAACCCGCTTAGGATTCTTTTTGTTACTCCATACAAACCAGATTTGATCCGGGTTCGTCCCTATCAATTTATTCGACATTTAGCAAAACTTGGACATAAAATTACACTCGTTTTTTATGATTCCCCTCAAAATTTATTAGTAGACAATGAACTTCGTTCTCTTTGTGAAGATATTTTTCCAATACCAATTACGAAGACAAAAGTTCTTTTTAACAGTCTTAAGAATTTACCAACAAATAAGCCTTTTCAAGCGTCGTATGGGATAAATAAGAAAATGTTTATTCAAATCGAAAAGCTTATTAAAAATGAATATAGTCCTTTTGATGTCATCCATTTTGAACACTTACGAAGTGTTGATTTTGGGATTAAATTAAAAGAAATGAATATTTCTAACCACACACCCATTGTTTGGGACAGTGTAGATTCAATCACACACCTTTTTCGCCAGGCATCAATCCACCATCCTCTTTGGATTGGTAGAAAATTTCTTGAAGTTGAGACTCAACGGACATCCATTTACGAACCACGAGTCGCCAGTGTTTTCAATAAAGTTCTTGTAACATCACAGACTGACTTAAATGTTTTTGTGGAATTACTAACAAAGCTAAAAATCAATGCAGATTTGGTCGTTCTCCCAAATGGTGTTGACCTGGAAAATTTCACACCAGATATAAACCAAAAACGCGAGGAAAATACACTTGTAATCAGTGGGAAAATGAGTTATCACGCAAACCAAAAAATGGTTTCTAATTTGGTCAAAGAAATCATGCCGCTAATCTGGAAAAAAAATCCTGATGTTAGACTTTGGGTTGTCGGACAAAATCCTTCCAAAGAAATTATCAATTTTGGGGAAGACCCACGAATAACAATCACAGGTTGGGTACCGGAAATGCGCTCATTCTTGCAAAAAGCTACGATCGCTGTCGCACCACTTGCGTACGGTGCTGGAATTCAAAATAAAATTTTGGAAGCCATGGCTTGTGAGACCCCTGTGATTACTTCTTCAAGCGCTCTTAACGCCTTGAGTGCTATACCAGGACAGGACTTGTTAGTGGCAGATGATGTTGAATCATTTGCAAATTTAACCATTGATTTGTTATCAAATCCTTCCAGAATGGAAAAAATTGGCAAAGCTGGCAGGCTTTTTGTTGAAAATCATCATTCCTGGCAGAAAGCTGCTGAAAAACTTTTACAAATTTATCAGGAATCGATAAATTCTTCTCATAGTCTATATTCTTGATTTTCCAGGAAAAATTTTTCGTTATAATCCATATATATATGGATTTATTTTTTGTTCTTATTAGGGAAGGCATTCCATGGAATTAAAATCTATTTTCGCTCCGCTTTGGAAATGGCGTTGGTTAATTCTGGCTGCAGGTGTAATTGCTGGCGTAATTAGCCTTGCTATTTCTTTTACACAAGCTCCCCAATATTTATCACGAACAACTCTTATTATTGGGCAATCCATAAACAATCCCAATCCCTCATCCAATCAATTCTTTCTGGAGCAACAATTAGCAACAATATATGCCGATATGGCCACTCGGGAACCTGTAAAACTCGGGACCATGAAAGCATTGGGTTTAAATTGGCTTCCTCCATATACAGTCCGCGCTCTTCCCGATACACAATTAATTGAAATTAGTGTGACGGACACTGATCCATATCGTGCAAAAGCAGTAACCGAAGAGTTGGCAAATCAACTAATTTTGAGTGCGCCAACCAGTGTAAATTCGGATGAACAAGAACGCCAAACCTTTATTAATGATCAGTTAACCACTTTACAAAACGATATCAAGTCCACACAGGATGATATTGAACAAAAAAAGACTGAATTGGGAACTTTAAGCTCAGCTTCTCAAATTTCCAGTACCGAACAACAGATCTATGCATTAGAGACAAAGCTTTCAACATTACAGGACACCTACGCTTCTTTGCTTTCCAGTACATCTAAAGGCGCATTAAACTCTTTAACCGTCATCGAACCAGCCCAAGTTCCGGGTAGGTCTATTAGTCCAAGCAAATTCATTACCTCCGGGTTAGCTGTTGTGGTCGGGATGTTATTGGCTGCAATCGGTATTTTCTTGTTGGAATGGCTGGATCAATCCATTAACGTTCCCGAAGATGTGACCAAGATTATCAACGCCCAATTACTTGGCGAGATTCCAAGGGTGCCCAAGGAAGAAAATCCGCTAAGTTATGTCAATGACCAACCATTTTCTCCAATTACAGACTCTTTCCGATCCTTAAGGAATAATTTGGAATTTATGGATTTAGGAAAAAGCATCAAAACAATTCTGGTCACTTCGCCAGGTGTATCGGAAGGGAAAACAACAGTCTCGATGAACTTAGCACTTTCTTTCGCGAAAGCGAATAAAAGAGTCATCTTGATTGATGCAGACTTTTACCAATCAACAATCAAACAAAAATTCTCATTACAAAAAGAAACCGGACTGAGCGATTTATTATTATCAAACCGCGATTCGATCAGTCAACATTTGGTTTCGTTGTTTAATGGGCAAATTTATTTGCTTCCCGCCGGAAAAACACCGCCCAACCCATCCGAGTTATTAAGTTCCGTTTCTACAGAAAGAATTTTTGAAACATTAAAAAATGCTGCAGATATTGTAATCGTAGATGGCCCACCCTTTATTACCTCAGACGCATTTGTACTTTCAACAAAAGTTGATGGTGTTTTGATTGTCATCAGTCCAGGAAAATCCCGTCGCGATATTCTTCGCATGGCTTACGCTCAACTTTCGAGAGCAAAAGCTAAAATCGTTGGTTTTGTTATGAATGGAAGCTCACAAAGATCTGCATATTATAGTTATTACCATAAACCAAGAACAGTAACACAAAGCACCAAGGGTAACCTACCGACTGAAAAAAGCACATCCACCACCGCGCCTAAAAGGATTGTAAATCCATCCAAAAAACTATAGGAAATTCTTTATAATGAAAAAGATTGAAAACAGTAAATTCAAATGGAATTTTCACTGGAATCTACTGTTAATTTTTCCATTGATTCTGCTTTCCTGTAACCCGGTTGATAAACAAATAATTCCCATTACATCCGATGATAATGAGACGATATATTTGCCATTTATCAATAACGGTGTTTTGCAGCCACCTTTACCGCCAACTAATGAACCATTAATTCACATTCCTTACAAAAATACGACCGATTTTGTTGGGGACGCATTTCCAGAAATGGCTGTTTTTTGGTTCGGTGAAATTACGAACAACAATAATTATTATGATGTCAGAATAGGCTATGGTAATGATGCATTATATGTATATATCGCAGCGATTGATCGGTTACTCTGGTACGACAATACCCCATTGACGATGAACCTGGACGAATGGGATTCCATTTCGTTATTCATAACCCCATCCAATACAACTCAACTTTTGCCTAATCAAGGGTTTTTACTGAGTTCAGGATTAGCCCCGCAGGAAGCAAATCGTTCCCAATATCAAAAAACCTTTCGTTGGGATGGATCGAAATGGAGTACAGTCCAAATTCCTTTTTCAACAACGGCAGCGTGGCGAGGGCCTGGTATGAACGATGCGAATGATGATGGTGGATGGAATCTTAGTTATAAAATTCCATTTTCTTCGTTAGGCATCACTACAGCTCCGGACCCAAATTCCATTTGGCGTATGGGAATCATTGCTTATGATCGAGATTATCTGGATGGTCCGACAATCTCCTCTATGGTTTGGCCACCCGATTTCGATCCAGCCAATGCTCAAAATTGGGGCAATATTTCGTTTGGTTTATTGCCAGATGGAATTAGAAGTGGTTCAATTCAAGGTAGCATCCTTGTCAGAGAAGGAGAAAATGGATTTATAGTCCAGGACGCGAGTCCGGGTGGATTCACAATCTGTGGAGGATATGATCTGACAAACGTATGGACTGATTGGGGTACAAAAGTCCATGTAGGTGAAAATGCGATGACAGCCAATATCCAAAATCAAAGGGATATTGCTGATTGGCCATGTTATTCCAAGTATTATATTAATTTCCCAATTCCCACCATTTCACAGAATACATCGATCATAAGGGCAACCTTAAAATTACACCTTTATGGAAATGCAGGTAAATGGGGAGATCCCGTATTCCAACCTTATCGGTCATTAATTCAAGTCGGAATTACTAAAAATAACTGGTCTGAAGACGCACTTAATTGGAATAATGCTCCAATCCTGATGGAGAATTTGAGTCGGACCTGGGTAAACCCAATGGAAGCTTTCAGTGGATGGCCCGGAATACCTTACGAATGGGACGTGACAAAAGCCGCCCAATTAGCAATCGAAAACGGTGATAATTCAGTTAGCCTTGCCGTATATTCTGCGGATGGTGCTTATCACTCAGGGAAATATTTCAGTACTTCTGAAGTGGAGGACTGGAACAAGGTCGCCCGGCCTACTTTGATTATTGAGTATGGAAACCCATAGTGTGTTTGGAAAAAACAATGTATCGAGCCATATTTTTAGATCGTGATGGCGTATTAATCCACAATCGTTCGGATTACATTCGAACCTGGGATAATGTAAAAATTTATCCTTTTACTTTCAAGTCGATTTCTGCCTTAAAAAAATTTCATTACAAAATAATTGTCCTCACTAATCAATCGGCAATCGGGAGAGGATTAGTGGATACTGGAACGATTGATGAGATCAATCAAAAGTTAAAAGACAGGATTGAAGCAAATGGCGGAAGAATTGATGGGATCTACCTTTGTCCCCACACCCCTCAAGACCATTGCGATTGCAGAAAACCAAAACCCGGGCTTGTTTATCAAGCCCAAAAAGATTTTAATATCGATCTTGAAAACTCCTGGCTTGTTGGCGATGCTTACAGCGATTTACAAACCGGGGTTAATAGTGGAATCAAGAATCTGATTCTCTTGCAAACCGGGCGGGGAATAAAGCAATGGAAAAAATATCAAAAAGAATTGGATTCAATCAATTTCCATTACATAAAAAACCTTTGGGAAGCTATTACTGTTATAGATAATTCCTTTCAATAAAGATATTGTTTTATCAATCAGAATTTTTGAACTAGAAAAAGTTCCACATAGAGTCTTCCCAATTTTTTTCTTCCTCATCGATATAATCAATAAAAAAATCAAGTACTTTGGTATGTTTCAAAAAATATTTACTGTAAACTTTTAATTTAAAGAAGGTAATTATGGATTTTAATTGGAACAAAGAACAACTTGAAATGTATCAGCAAGCTGTAAGTTTTGCACAATCTAAAATGAATAAGAACTTAATTGAAGAAGATCGGGAGAGCCATTTTTCTCGAGAAAAATGGCATGCATTGGGGCAAATGGGGTTGTTAGGGCTAACCATACCTGAAGAATATGGTGGACTTGGATTAGATCCATTGACAAGTGCCTATACGCTCGAGGGATTCGGTTATGGGTGCAAATATGCAGGTATATTCTTATCTCTCGGTGCACATTTGTGGGCAGTCGAAACCCCAATTCTTCTATATGGTAATGGGTTTCAAAAAAGTCAGTTCCTGCCAAAGTTAGCATCCGGAGAATGGGTTGGAGCACATGCCATCAGTGAACCGGACGCTGGATCGGACGCGATGTCGATGGATACCAGGGCTGAATTTAATGGTGATTTTTACATATTAAATGGGAGAAAAACTTTTGTTACCAATGCCCCCGTAGCTGATTTCTTCCTAATATTTGCGACAACAAATAAAAAATATGGATTTGCAGGCATTAATGCATTTTTATTAGAGAAAAATACTCCCGGATTGTCTGTGGAATCAAAAACAGAAAAAATGGGAACCAGAACTTCTCTAATGTCAGATATTACCTTTACGAATTGTAAAGTTTCTAAAGAAAATCTTCTGGGAAAACCAAATATGGGATTTCGAATCTTCTCCAGAATCATGCAGTGGGAACGAGCGTTGATTTTAGCCCCCTTTATTGGAAGTATGCAGCGCCAATTGGAAGAATGTATTCAATATGCAAATCAAAGGCAGCAGTTTACGAAACGACTCAGTGAAAATCAAGCAATCAGTCATAAAATCGTCGATATGCACAACAGGTTAGAAGCAGCACGATTATTCTTATACAAAGCAGCCTGGGCATTTGAAAATGATGATCCAGCCTTACCGTCTTCAGTCGCGAAATTATGGATTAGTGAAAGTGCCATTCAAACCTATCTTGATGCAATTCAAATTTTCGGAGGTTATGGCTACACAACTGATTTTGAGATTGAAAGAAGTCTGCGCGACGCAATTGGGACAAAATTGTATTCAGGGACTTCTGAGATGCAAAAAATGATCATTGCCCAACAATTAGGTTTGAAGACACAATAAAAATGATTGAATTTTCTACCTTCGAAAAATCGTTTCTTTTTATCTTATTAGGCCTTACGCTTTATTCAGGGATTCGATCTTATAAGATATTGTTTGCAACAATTAAACGAGGTAGAAACAACTTAAGTAAAATCACAGTCCATCGCACCTGGAAGGTCCTGACTGAAAAGATCATCCTATTACTCCCCACTTGGAAAACCCGTTTCTGGTCAAATTTGTTTCACATCATGATTGTTTGGGGATTTTTGATATTCCTGATCATTAACATTTATGACCTACTTAATCGTTTCTTTCCAACCTTCACAATCCCATCGCCGTTCGCTAAAATCCTTTTTCCGTTGACTGATATTTTTAGCGGGTTGATTATTGCAGGAGTATTTTATTTTTCATTGCGAAGATTATTCTTCCACAAAGATTTGATGATTCGTGGAAATGTAAAATTAATTCCCGATATCAGAAAAAAAATAAATCAGGATTCGGCGATTGTCATCGCGCTGATCTTCATCCACGTTACCAGTAGAATACTGGCTGAATCACTAAAAGCTGTATATATCCCAAATAATTTATGGCTTCCCATAACCAATACGATATCCTCAATCTGGATTCCAACACCATTTGTCATTTTCTTTTGGAAAGTATTTAGCTGGTCAACCTTAATATCATTATTTTTATTTATCCCATATTTCCCTTATTCAAAGCATTTTCATCTGATGTTGGCTCCAATCAACTACCTGCTTAAGCAAGATACGAAAACACTATCAGCAATACAAAGAATCGATTTTGAAGATGAGACACAGGAGCTTTTTGGAGCAGTTCGGTTGGAAGAATTGGAAAGTTCTTCTATTTTGGATTCCTACGCCTGTATCATGTGCTGCCGTTGTCAAAATGTCTGTCCACCTTACAACAGCGGTTCAGAACTATCCCCTGCTGCCTTTGAGATCAATAAACGCTATTATTTGAATCAGAATTTTGGCAGAATGAATAGCAGTTCTTTCGAATCTTTGCCTTTGACCGAATTTGCGATCACCGAAAAGGCGGTCTGGGATTGTACAACCTGTGGAGCATGTGTAAATGTCTGTCCAGTTGGAATTGATCCTCTGTCAGACATTTTACAGATACGACGACATCTGGTTTTGATGCAGGATCGTTATCCTAAGTCTTTCCAGGTCTTATTTAAGAATTTAGAAAGATATGCAAACCCTTGGGGAATCCATAACATTCACAGGTTGGACTGGGCAGCCGGTCATCAAATACGCACAGTTGAACAAAACCCCGACCCGGATATACTTTGGTGGGTCGGTTGCGCAGGTGCTTATGATTCGCTTGCTCAAAAATCTTCTTTAGCTTTTTTAAATTTATTGAATCACGCAGAAATTAATTTCTCTGTTCTGGGTCAGCTGGAGAACTGCACAGGCGATTCAGCAAGGCGAGCAGGGAAAGAAGACCTGTTTTACCAATTAGCCACAGCAAATGTTGAAATCCTGAATGAGATTAATCCCAAAAGGATTGTGACCAGTTGTGCGCATTGTTATCATGTACTAAAGAATGAATATTCTGATTTTGGGGGAAATTATGATGTGATTCATTCAAGCGAGCTTCTTCTTGAACTTCTTGATAAAAATAAGTTGGTCATGAGAAAAAATTTCAACTCTGAGAGGATCAGTTTTCAGGATCCCTGTTATCTCAGTCGTTTCAATTACAAAAGTGACTCGTTATATTCAGTTCTGGAAAAAAGTAATTGCGAAATAAGCACTTCACCTTTTAATCATTCTGCAACTTGGTGTTGTGGCGCTGGAGGTTCTCAGATCTGGAAAGAACCAGAATATTCTGAAAAATCTATCAATGATATACGTTTTGAACAATTAACATCCGTCTCCACAAAAAAATTGATCACCGCTTGTCCTTTTTGTAAATCAATGTTGTCGGATGCGAATCAAAAAGCAGAGATGTCCGTTGTAGTTCAGGATTTATCAGAGTATTTTATAGAAAATATCATAATGGAGAATTAATGAGGATAGTCATTTGTATTGAAAATGCCATTGATGTCACACAACCTTTCCAGATAACGGAAAATCAAAAAAATATCGGAAATTGTGTAAACATTTTGAATCCCTGGGATGAGTTCGCTCTTGAAGCTGCTATTTTACAAAAAGAAAAACAAGAAGCTGAATTGATCGTGTTGACCATAGGTGACGAAAAAAGCGACAAATCGCTACGAAATGCTTTTGCGATGGGTTGTGATACCATGATCCGGGTTGACGTTGATCCTTTTTACCTCAACAATAGCCAAATAGCAGAAATACTGGCAAAGGCATTCAAAAAGGTTGGCAATCCTGATCTGATCTGTTTTGGAAAGAAATCCATTGATTTTGAAACAGGGATGACTGCGACATTGGTTGCCAAAATAATGGACCTTCCCTATTTACCTTCCATAACGACAATAGATGAGTTAGATACAGAAAAAATAATCTCTACCTTTAGAATTGATCAGGAAAAAATAATGACATCGGTCAATCTACCTGCAGTGATATCGGTCAGTAAAGAATTCGCTGAACCACGCTTTCCATCTTTTTTGGGAACAAGAAAAGCCGCAAAAACATCGATTATTATCTGGACCTTAGCTGATTTAGACATAGGTCCAAAAAAATATGCGAATCCAGATTTTAATATCACAACAATACCCGTTAAAAATGTTCATACTGAGATGATTCGAGGGAATGACAATCTGGAAATCGTCTCCATGCTCGATGCAAAAATAAAGGAAGCAGGGGTATGAATTCACAGAAAATCGTGGTCTTCATCATTAATCTACCGGAACATCCAGGTTTATTAAATTGGCAAATTGTCTCTGCTGCTCAAAAAATCAGAGCATTTTCATCTGCAAATTTGGAACTGGTTGTCATTGGCAACCTGGATAATTCAGTACTTGAAAAAGCAAAATCTTACAAATTTGAGAAAATCAATGTCTTAAATATTCCTTATACAGCGCTTCTTATAAATTCATTATTTCAATCCTTAGCATTTTTTCTTAAAACAATAAACCCTCAAATCGTTTTGTTTTCTGAATCCCATTTTGACCTTGAGCTAGCTGCCAGTTGTAGCATTGCTCTCAATTTACCTTTAATCACACAAGTTCAATCAATCCAAATTAAAGACAATATCCTTTTCCTCAGCCGCACGATTTTGGGAGGGAAAGCAAAACAAGCTTACAAATTTGAGTCAGCCAGTGGCATTTTTTCGTTCAAGACCAACGCTTTTTCTGAACCATTGGAGGATTCATTAGACCATGACCCCGAAATTGTTCATGTTGAAATAGAAGAAACCCATTCAAAAATAAAAATCCTTTCCATTGAAGAATGCGAAAATATTCTCCCGATTGAACACGCAAGAATTATCGTTGCAGGTGGACATGGTTTATTAAATAGTCCTGCACAGCCTCCAAATGGTTTGTCACAAATTGAAGCCGATCAATGGAAACTAAATCAAGGGTTGAAATTATTGCAAGAACTAGCGAATTGCCTGGGAGGAAGTGTTGCAGTCAGCCGTTCTTTGGTCGATTCAGGATATGCCCCTTATGAATTACAAGTTGGTCAAACAGGCAAAATGGTTGAACCAGAAATCTATATCGCTTGTGGAATTTCCGGTGCAATACAACATACGATCGGAATGAACAAAAGTAAATTGATAATCGCAATCAACAATGATGAAAATGCACCAATCTTTAAGATTGCGAATTATGGAGTTCATGCAGATCTATATGAAATCATACCGGAATGGATAAAATTCAGAAAAGAGAAATAAGCGTACTGTTGGTTGATGATAAAAAATGGCAAGATCGTTTTTCTGCCATTTTTTTTATTTAATGCCCCTTGCCAGGTTTATATAATCCGTCCATGTTGACACCCATCATGCCAGCTTCCAGAGATCTGGGATCCATCCTATTCAACAAATTGATGGTGGCAGGTTTTATGACTGAAACCATTTTCAAACCATATAGATGGTCAACAACCTGATCAACACCCGAAAGCTCTGTTTGCCAATTGTATCGATCATAAAGATCCAAATTAATTGGGCGCGTGTAACCACGAAGTGTCTTAATCCCATCGACATTGAAGAAAACATCAAAATATGTCATGACCAATTCCCGCAAACTAGAATAGACTGGTTCCCGAAAACGTAATCCTACAAAATTACTTTTAGCAACTGCACCATACAATCCATTGATTTTAAAAATTGCGAGGACATGATCATCATCAATTCCTGGTTCAGGAACTAAATCTATAATCCGGGCTGAGTAGCCGATTTTCCGTAAAGCAAGTGCTGCCAATAAACCTCCATCCAGGCAATGGCATTGTCTGTCTTGCATCACAAGCAATGGACTTCGGTTCAATTCCTCACCGACATATGGAATACTATCCAGGAATTCCTGAATTTGATAAGGAGTTTTAAATGAGTTGAAAATGACTGAATTTTCATGATTCAAGCAGTCCTCAAATTTAGGCTGGTTTTTTGACATTAATCACCTCATTAAGTAAGAGTTTTTATAATTGCAAGTTTCTTTGAATATTTATTATCATAATTAATTTATGTCTGTTGCACCATTATAAAATAAAGGTTAGAATTTACACGCATATCTTTCTATTTGGAGAAACAAATGAGTGAAGCACCTGCCCCAACAAATTTTATTATAGAAGCGGTTGAAGAAGACCTGAAAAATGGACGATTCAACACAGTTACAACCCGGTTTCCACCGGAGCCCAACGGTTACCTGCATATTGGTCATGCCAAAGCGATTAGCATCGATTTTGGAATTGCTCAAAAATTCGGTGGGAAAACAAATCTTCGATATGACGATACCAATCCGGTGAAAGAAGATATTGAATTTGTGGATGCCATTAAAGAAGATATTCATTGGTTGGGTTTCGATTGGGGAGATCGGGAATATTATGCTTCCGATTATTTCGATCAACTTTATCAATGGGCAGTTCAACTTATACAGCAAGGTGATGCATATATTGATGATTTAAGTCCTGAAGAAATTCGGTCTTATCGAGGTACGTTAACTGAACCCGGGAAAAATAGTCCTTTTCGAGATCGATCGATTGAAGAAAACCTTGATCTCTTTCATCGAATGAGTAGTGGCGAGTTTCCTGACGGTACAAGAGTATTACGTGCAAAAATTGATATGAGTTCGGGGAATATCAACATGCGTGATCCAGTCATGTATAGAATTCTTCATGCGACACATCATAGAACTGGTGATAAATGGTGTATTTACCCTATGTATGATTTTGCCCATGGGCAATCAGATTCCCTGGAAGGGGTAACGTATTCTTTATGCGATCTTGCTTATGAAGCCCATCGCCCGCTCTACGATTGGTTTATTGAAAAACTAGGAATTTTTCACCCCAGACAAATCGAATTTTCCCGTCTCAACATGACTTATACAATTTTAAGTAAGCGTTTCTTAAAAACTCTGGTAGAAAAGGGTTATGTAAATGGCTGGGATGACCCCCGCATGCCAACAATCACTGGAATGCGAAGAAGAGGTTATACACCGGAAGCAGTTTTAAATTTTATTGAAAAAGCTGGTGTGGCAAAGAATGAAAGCATTGCAGATATATCACTTTTAGAATTTTGCGTACGCGATCATTTAAATAAAATAGCCCCAAGAGTCATGGGTGTTATCAATCCATTAAAATTGGTTATCGATAATTATCCGGACGATTTATGTGAAGAATTGGAAGCAGTTAATAATCCTGAGGATGAAACAGCTGGATCCCGTAAAATTCCATTTTCAAAGAATTTGTTTATCGAAAAAGATGATTTCATGGAAGAACCCACCCGGAAATATTTCCGTTTATCTCCTGGCCAGGAAGTTCGACTCCGGTATGGATATTATGTTAAATGCACAGGCTTCGTAAAAGATCAAAATGGTGAAATTCTCGAGGTTCATTGCACATACGATCCTCTGACACGTGGTGGTTTTTCCCCAGATGGAAGAAAAGTTAAAGGCACAATTCACTGGGTATCTGAAGCAAAAGCACTGGATGCAGAAGTACGAATCTATGATCGATTGTTCAACCGACCAGATCCGGATAACTTTGAGGAAGGGAAGACATTTTTGGATAATCTTAACGCTGATTCCTTGAAAATCATCCAAAAATGTAAAGTTGAACCTTCGCTAATCAGTACAAAACCTGGTGATCATTTCCAATTTGAAAGATTGGGATATTTTTGCACAGATCTTGACAGTTCACCTGATCATCTCGTATTTAATCAAACAGTCGGATTACGTGACACCTGGGCAAAGATGAACCAATAGTTAAAATAGAAAAAAATTCATAAAAAGACCTGCATTTTCTGTGATATGCAGGTCTTTTTGTAATTTGAGTAAAAGAAGATGATTAGCTTATACAGCTTGATTTGCGCACACAAGACAAAAGGATAATATTTATTTAACATTTAATTTGAGAATAACTATCTTTTTTGGAGTTTTCATGGAAAATTTTATTCTATCGGAATGGGTCAGTGCAAACCCGCAATTAGCGATAACAGGGCTGATAGTCATTTGTCTTGTAGCTTTCTTGTTTACAAGGCAGGTAGTAGCAAGAGGAATTATTCATTTAACAAAAAGATCGACAAACAAGAAAGATGATATTTTAGTTTCTCATTTAAAACCATATCGACTGGCATGGTTTGCACCATTCATTATCCTAAATGCCAGTTCAGCACTTTTTCCTGAAATTCAAGTAGTCCTTTCAAAAATCAGTCTATTTTTAATTCTTTGGCTTGGCTTATTGACAGTTAATTCAATTTTGGACGCTGTCAACGATCTTTATGAAAAAAGTAAAAATTATAACGGTGTCAGCATCCAAAGTTACCTTGATCTGGCAAAGATATTTTTTATTTTTGTGTCAATCATCCTTAGCGTAACGCTTTTTACTGGACAATCACCCTGGGTATTATTAACGGGCTTAGGGGCTTTAACCGCGGTTCTGTTACTTATTTTCCAAAACACCATCCTTTCACTGGTTGCCAGTATTCAAATTGTTGCCAACGATTTATTAAAAGAAGGTGATTGGATAGAAGTACCAAGTTATGGCGCAGATGGGGATGTTGTAAATGTTAATCTCCATACAATCAAAATCCGCAATTTTGACATGACCTATACGGTTATCCCGACTTACAAAATTGTTGATGTTGCCTATAAAAACTGGCGTGGTATGCAAGAAAGTGGTGGGCGGAGAATCCAACGATCTTTCTCAATTGATATGGTCAGCATAAAGTTTTGCGAGGCTGACCAACTTGAAGAATTTCGAAAAATTGATCTGATCTGCGACAAAATTGAAATGAAAATTAACAATTTAAAAGCCTATCAGCAGGAACACAGTGACCATTTTGATTCCCCTCTGGATGGACCTCAAATTACAAATATTGAAATTTTCCGAATGTATATTTCTGCATATTTACGGAATAGAGAAGACATTTTTCATGAAAATATGCCATTTTTAGTCAGATCGTTGTCACCGACTCCAACAGGCCTTCCAATTGAAATTTATGCATTCACTAAGACGACTGAATGGACACAATATGAATACATCCAGGCAGATATTTTTGATCATTTAGTTTCAGCTGCACAGAATTTTGGATTAAGAATCTTCCAGGAACCAACCGGATTGGATTTTTCGATGTTTGGACGTCAGCTAATCCGCAAAGAAGAATAAAAAATATAGTTCAAATTGATTTCAGCATCCAGATTTTATTAAATGTGTTATAACCATAAAGATTAATTTATTTATTATTAAAAATCATTACTTATCAAAAGGTTTGTTAAACATGACAGAGATTGCAATAATCACAGATAGTGATTCCAGTATTCCTATGCCACTTGCTGAAAAATATAAGATACAGCAAATACCAATTTCAATCCATTTTGATGACGAGACCTTTAGTGCAATTGGAGAAATCAATGATTTAGAGTTATTCGAAATTATTGATAAAAAAAACAAGTTGCCAACAACATCGGCTCCACCTCCAAGCAGTTTTGAACAAGCATTTCAAAGTGCTTTTTCCAGCGGGGCAGAATCAATTATCTGTATCACTGTCTCCAGTAAAATTAGTGCAACTTATAACGCCGCATTAAGTGCTGCTGAATCCTTTCCAGACCGCGATATAACCATCATTGATTCACTTACGCTATGCGCTGGGCAAGGAATCATGGTGTTGGAAGCAGCAAAAAAAGCAAGAGACGGTGGAAATAAAGAAGAAATCCTTGCCTTAATTAACAGTATTAGAGAAAGATTACATGTTTTTGCAGTTCTTCCCACCTTAAAGTATCTTGCAATGGGAGGAAGGGTAGGAAAATTAGCAGCTGGATTTGCGGATGCATTTAATGTGAAACCAATATTAACTGCAAAAGAAGGAAAGTTAGAGCTTCTTGAAAAAGTTCGAACTCAGAAAAAGGCTGAAATCCGGTTACTTGAATTGATGAAAGAAGCGATCAAAGATAAAAAGATCGAACAGATTGCAATGATTCATGTTAATAACCTGTCCGGTGCGGAAGATTTATACGCTAAAATGAAGAGTCTGTTTGAATGCCCTGAGAAAGTAATCTATGCTGATTTTACGCCAGGATTATCTGTCCATGCGGGATCTGGTGTAGTAGGATATTTTATTTTAACTGAAAGATAGTGCCTTCGAACTACTTTCGTCTTTGGTTGATCTCATAAAGTCGTTTCAAGCCAATCAAAGCGAGGTTTGGTTCAACTCGTTCTATTAAATTTGTCTCCGGAGCTATTAATGATGCCAGACCTCCCGTAGCAATCACATGGGCATCACTACCCATTTCCTCTTTCATTTTTCGGATCAATTTTTCAACCAACCCTACGAAGCCAAAGACTATTCCGGATCGCATTGAATCCATTGTGTTCTTGCCGATTGCAACTTTAGGGTGTGAGAGTGCTACCTGAGGTAAAGCAGATGCGGATCGAAAAAGTGAATTCGCACTTGTCAGGATTCCCGGCGCAATTGCCACGCCTTCCAAATCACCAAACTCGGAAATCGCAACAAAAGAAGTTGCTGTACCAAAACCTACGATGATTACCGAAGATTGATAAATTTGAAAAGCAGCTAATGCATTCATAACCAGATCTGGACCAACTTCAGTGGGATAATCAGTATTAATTCGCATGCCAATATTCATGTTTGGTTCATACATTAAAGGTGTCAGGTTAAAATATCGTTGACATAACTCTACAAAAATAAGGGTTAATGGCGGAACTACTGAGGATATTGCAACTGCAGTAACTCCTTTGAAATTGATTTTTTCAATCTCAAATAACTGTGTCATTAATACTGCGTATTCATCAGGTAACTTTGATTGGTCCGTGGAAATACGCCAATGATTCTTCATATCCTCACCATGAAAAAGACCCAGCTTGATATTCGTATTTCCTATATCAATACAAAGCAACATGTTTTCCTCCGAAATTTCCTATATAATATTATACCTAAGACCAGTCTTTATAATTTTTTTTGTGACAATTTTAATGACTGGTGTCACTACAAATATTTTTTAATGTAATTTAGAATCCAATCATTATTTTCAATAATTCATGGTAAAACAAGGATTGAAATGGAAAAATCTTTAGCGCTTATTACCGATAGTACCTGCGATATTCCACCTGAATGGTTAGAAGAATTTGACATAGCAGTTGTGCCTTTAACAATCGTCTGGAATGATCAACAATACCTGGACGGAATAGACTTAACTGCAGAAGAATTTTACGAAAGACTGGAAAAAGACTCTTTCATTCCAACGACTTCTCAACCAACGCCTCAAAGTTTTTTATCTGCATATCAAGTGGCTGCAGATAAAGGTTACAAAGAAATCCTGGTAATTTCCATTAGTAGCGCTATGAGTGGAACCATGCTTTCAGCACAGCAGGCAGCAGAAAAGTCACCCATCCCTGTCCATGTTGTGGATAGCAAAAGTAATTCAATGGGGTTGGGTTGGCAGGTAATTGCAGCTGCGAGAGCCAGAGAATCTGGCGCAAAGCTCGATAAGATATTAACTGTTATCGAAAACGTTAGAAAAAGTCTGGCTTATTATATTTCTCTGGACACAACGGATTATCTTTTTAAAGGTGGGCGTTTTGGCGACGCTGTTAAATACTTTAATTCGGTGTTAAAAATTAAACCTCTTATTCTGGTCAAGCATGATAGTGGCACTGTTGGAGCATCTATTCCTGCCAGATCGAGATCAAGTGGTATAGATGGTTTATTTAAACAATTTTTCAAGAATATAGACACAACTTTACCCTTGCATATCACTGTATTACACAATGCCGCCTTTGAAGAAGCACAGGCATTAACAGAGCTGGTCATTAAGGAATTTCAGCCCCAAGAGATTTTTATTCAAATCGTGTCCCCAATACTTGGAGTACACACAGGACCCCGTGCAATTGCTTTATGCGGTTATGCAGGAGAGTAATAACCATCAAGTGTTTTAGAATTTCACGCTAAGAATTTATTAAAAAAATTCCAAAGATTATTTTGTATTTAACGCGTCAGATACAATAATCTGGGCTTCTTCCTGAATTTTTTTCAAATGATCATGGTTTAGAAAACTTTCAGCATATATTTTATATATTGCTTCAGTACCCGATGGACGTGCAGCAAACCAGCCATTTTTAGTAACTACTTTTAATCCACCTATCGATGCATTGTTAAATGGCGCATGCGTTAATTTTGAAATAATCTTCTCACCAGCCAGGGTTTTAGCATTCACATTATCAGGTGAGAGATTAGCGAGTATAGTCTTTTGCTCCATGCTAGCCGGAGCATCCATGCGCTCGTAAATTGGATTTCCAAACATTTCAGTTAATTTCTGGTAGGTCTGGCCTGGGTCCTCACCCTGGATTGCTAATATTTCGGCAGCTAACAAATCCATAATCATCCCATCTTTGTCAGTCGTCCATACCTGTCCATTCTTTCGAAGAAATGATGCACCTGCGCTTTCCTCGCCACCAAATCCAAACGAACCGTCTATCAATCCATCCACAAACCATTTAAAACCAACCGGCACTTCCGCCAGAGTGCAATTTAATTTTGTTGCAACTCGATCAATCATGGAACTGGAAACGATTGTCTTTCCGATTTTTGAGTCTCGTCGCCAACCTGGTCGATGTTGAAATAGATACCAGATTGCAACTGAAAGAAAGTGATTTGGATTCAATAAACCCGAAGATGGAGTCACAATTCCATGACGATCAACATCCGGGTCGTTTCCAAATGCAATGTCGAAATCATCCTTAAGATTAATTAATCCTGCCATTGCATAGGGTGACGAACAATCCATCCTTATTTTGCCATCATGGTCCAGGGTCATAAATGAAAATGTAGGATCAATACGCCTGTTGACAACTGTTATGTTCAATTGATACATTTCTGCAATAAGATCCCAATAATGCACGGCCGCCCCACCCAGTGGATCTGCGCCCATCTTGATGTCCTCAGAGGAAATTTCCTGGAAATTGATAACATTTCCCAAGTCTTTGATATAAGGCGACATAAAATCATATGCCTGGACAGTCTTCATCCTTAAAGCTTTTTCAAGTGGAATCCTTTTTACATCTTTTAACCGATTAGCTAGGATTTCGTTCGCCCGTTCTTGAACCACGTTGGTTATTTCCGTACCAGCAGGACCAGCAGAAGGCGGATTGTACTTGTATCCGCCATCCTGGGGTGGATTATGAGATGGTGTAATCACCACGCCATCGGAAATTCCATTTTTCTTTCCATCATTAAAAGTAAGGATCGCATGAGAAATTACCGGGGTTGGCGTATATCCCATATCACTTTGATAACGTACTTCGATTCCATTTGCTGCGAATACTTCTAAAGCGCTGACCTGAGCAACGTCAGATAAAGCATGTGTGTCTTTACCTAAGAATAAAGGTCCAGTTATCCCATTCTTTATTCGATACTCACAAATTGCCTGACTGACAGCAAGGACATGGTCTTCATTAAAACTCATTTTTGAGGATGTTCCGCGGTGCCCGGAAGTTCCGAATGCTACTCTTTGTGACACTAATTCAACATCCGGATGCAAATTGTAATAATCTTCAATCAGATCATTGACATTAATTAAAAGTTCTTCCGGCGCAGGTTTACCAGCAAGTTTATGAATAGTCATCTTTTCTCCTTATCCCGCAAATCACCTGGAAAAAACATATCGATTTATCTTTATTATAGAACAAACAATTAATGTCCAAATTGCTTACAAAAATTAAAATTGGTTTATCTAAATAATATTCACATAATTAATGGATAAAACCAAGTAGAAAAACTAATACTTGATGGGATTGTTGACAACGTCGATGACAGCTCTTGAGAATGTCGAAGCAGCAGTTGAACATGCGGACTGATCTCCTGTAAGGATTACCCCCATATAATTTGTTTCCGAGGGAGGTGCAGTATAAGAGACAATTCGAACTGCAGCTGTTTTTAAGACAATATCCAGAGCAAATAATCCTTCAAGTGGTGGTGCGACCAGATATGCGATTGGAGAACCCAATGGGATGTTACAGATTTTTGAAAGATAGGTGCCAGACTGTGAAACAACATGGGGAAAAAAGGCAACACTTTTATCCTGATTCGCAGAATACCAAAGGGCGGATTTCGTTAAATATTGAACTGCAGCATCCAAACCCGCACTTACTTCGGAAGGTGTCGGCCCGGCCAACAGTGCTATGATTTCGCCTGAATACTTTCCAGAAGAATGTTTCGCCCCTGCGTAAAAGGAATGAGCGTAAACAACTTCCACATCCGCTTTTTTAGTCGCATCATCGATGGATACATATAATGCATCATCATTATCAGCTGTAATTAGTCCTACACTCTTATGTTTTTCGTTCAGCCCAAGCACACGTGCAAAATCTAAATCAACATTTGGGATAATTCGTATTGCAAGTGGATTAGCGATAATTGGTTCAAATACTCCCATATTCCCTCATCTCTTAAGCCATTTTCATTTTTACGCCAGAGCCTTTATTTTTAATCATGTCCTGAGCTAACCGAATCGCGTACGCACCCGCTTCCAATGGATTCGTTCCGCCATTGTCAAAAATATTGCAGATCACTTCCCTATCTGCATCCGAATGCCCCTTTTGCGGCCGATATGCCATATAAGCACTCATCGAATCAGCTCTCCCCAGACCGGGGCGTTCTCCAATCAGTAATATCAGAACTTCGGGTTCGATAATATCTCCGATATCATTCATCACGCCAACTCTGCAATTTTGAATAAAGAAAGATGTACCCATCGATAAACCAGCTATTTGACACCCCGATTGTAAAACAGGAAAGATTTTTTCTAAATTAGCTTCAATGGCGGATGCGCTCAATCCATCCCCAACACAGATCTGGATGTTTGGGTTCTTGATGCATTTGCTTTCCAATATGGATTTAGCCTCCTGAGATAGTGACCTTCCCAGGTCCGGTCGTAATAGGTACTCAGTCTTTCCTTCGGTGATGAGTGTGTTTACTGTGAACAAACCCATCCTTTTAAGCAAATCCTGGCTTACTTCTTTGTACAAGGCATCTTGTGATACTGCAAAATCACTTTGAAACAAAAGCAAGGATTCTGTTTTTGGACGAACTCCTGCTCTTCCAACACCTATTCTTGCTGTTGTTGTAGACATTAGGGCCAACAAAGCTTCCGGATCCTGGGAATTGTCCACCAGTGGTTTCCCGCGATGAACCGGTTTGGTTGGATCATCCAGGTCAATTGAAATGGTCTGTAATCCCATCCCGGAATTTATATTGAAGCTCTGATTTGGATCCTTACTTTTATCTCCAGGGTTACTTTCCGTTGATCTGGCCGAATTTTTTTGCATTTGAGAGCTTATTAAGCCTTCAGTCTCCAAACGTTTAATTACTTCATTGATCAGCAAGTCGATTTGTTCAGATTCCATTACTTTTGCCTGCCAAGAAAAATGGTTGGATCGCCGGCCTTATTCGTTAATTGGCCATTTTTTAAAATTCCATATGATTCCATCCATTGCTCAAATTCCGGAGCTGGTTTGAGCCTAAAAATAGACCTTAAGGCCGCAATATCATGGAAGGAAGTTGATTGATATGAGAGCATCGAATCATCTGCCATTGGAACACCCATGAAGAAATTACACCCTGCAGCAGTCAATAGCATGGCCAAATTTTCACTGGAGTTTTGATCTGTTTTTGCATGGTTCGTGTAACAGACATCGCAACCCATGGATATTCCGGTTAATTTACCCATAAAATGGTCTTCGAGACCAGCCCGGTGAATTTGTTCGGTATTATAAAGATATTCGGGTCCAATAAATCCCACCACTGTATTGACCTGAAAGGGGTGATAACGCTTCGCCAACCCATAATTTCTGGCTTCCAAAGTTAATTGATCCCAACCATGATGTGCATTTGCGGATAATGCTGAACCCTGACCTGTCTCAAAATACATATAATTTGGACCAGATGGGTAACAATACTTTTTTGCTAATTCATAGGCTTCATCCAGAAGACCCACAGAAATTCCAAAGCTTTCATTCCCTTTTTGCGACCCACAGATCGATTGAAACACCAGGCCTACAGGAGAACCGGATTGGAGACAACGCATTTGAGTAGTCACATGTGCCAAAACGCAATTTTGTGTTGGTATTGCGTGATTCTTAATGATTTCATAAGTCATATCCAACAAACGAGAGACAGACCCATAACTATCATCCGCAGGATTGATGCCAATCACTGAATCGCCCACCCCATAAGAAAGCCCTTCATAAATGGATGCTCGAATGCCCTCCGGTGAATCCGTAGGATGATTCGGTTGGAGACGACTGGATAACGTGCCTTCCATACCAATTGTGTTTTCACAATGACGAATAACACGAATTTTACTGGCTGCATACACAAGATCCATATTACTCATTATTTTTGTCACCGCAGAAATCATTTCTGAAGTAAGACCATCCGAAATACGAAGAATCTGGTCACAACCGACTTGATCATTTAATAGAAACTCCCGCAACTCTCCGACAGTCCAACCTTTAATTTCTGAGAAGATCGACTCATTCACAGAATCCTGTATGACTCTGGTCACCTCATCCACTTCGTAAGGCGCCGCTGGGTTGTCTCTTAAAACCCATAGGGGTAAATTTGCCAGAACAATTTTGGCAGCAGCTCTTTCAGCAAGCGTGTCGGCGGACAAACCGGCTAACCGATCACCCGATTTTTCTTCATTTGCTTTTCCCATTAAGATTCTTATATCGGGAAATTCATACGTTTTGCCAAATAAAATAGTTCTGAGTAACATAAATTTCCTGGATTAATGATAAAAAACAAGTGTTTTCACAATCAAAGGGACGACCCGACCATCCATCAAAGGTAAACCAATATCGATGAAATCGCCTTCTTCGAGACCAACCTGGTCAATAATCAACAATGATCGTTTCCCGACTAATGCCTTTAAAGTTTGTCCCAAAACCTGGGCATAATCCTTTTTGATAATAACGATAACAGGTAAATAATCTGGTAATTCTCGGGAAAATAATTCCAAACCAAGCGCTAAGTCTCTCAATTGATCGTAATCTAAAACCTGGTCGAAATCAAGGCTTAGGGAAAAATATTCCATACCGCTCTGAATATCCCAGCGTTGAACTGCCATTTTAATCGCCTTCGATATTTCTAATGGATGATTTTCAGTGCCATTACGCAAAAATGAAGGCAAATCAACCCGAACAACGGGAACATTTCTTAAAGGCAAAATAGATTCATCTGCCCAAATGGTTGATCCGGAAAGTGTAAGTGTCTGGGAACTTGCTCCTAAAACGGTTGCTCTTTGTGTCTCTTCCGGTGTTAAAACAAGCAGTTCCGAAATTTCTGCGTTCATTCTCAAGCTTTCTGATATTAATGGACCAATATCACCATGAAGACTCACGTTACTCACAGAACGCAGCGTAAGTGGTTTATAAAAGTAGTAACCAACACCACCCGTGAACATAATTGGATAATTCTTTGAAAAAGCTGAGATGGGAGCTGTTTGATATAATTTTTCCGAAAGAGCGCTTGTTGTACCTTTAATTAAATTTAAAGTTAATTCTGCCATGTGATCCGTAATTTTCCGAAGATCCATTAATGATGGTTTGTCACCAATTTTTAATCGAAGTCCACAATCATCAATCAAAATTTGACCAATTTTATTGATGAAGGTTATCTCTTGGTCCTTTATTTCGATCACTCTGCCACCGAAACTCATCGCCGATGAGCTGATAAAGTTTCCTTGCTTAAACATTGCACAATTTGCGCTTCCACCGCCTATATCAACGTTAACAACAGTCGTAAAATGCTTCTTGGAATAGCTGGCTGCACCTGAACCTCGGCCAGCAATCATGCCTTCAACATTAGGTCCTGCAACAGTCACCACAAAATCTCCTGCCAGAGTTGAGATCGCATTGAGGACCAAATCAGCGTTTTTCTTACGGGCAGTTTCGCCTGTGATGATCACAGCACCTGTTTCGACTTGATTGGGTGTTATTCCGGCTTTTCGATATTCACTTTCAAGAAGATTGGCAAGCTTTTGCGAATCAATGGTCTCAGGATCAACCAATGGGGTAAAGAAAATATCACTGGTGTAGATAACTTCCCGATTGGAAATATCAACGCGAGGGATTTGACCAGCGCGTGTGATTTCAACCAATGACAACTTACTGAAAATGATCTGCGTGGTGGTCGTACCAATATCAATTCCAACGCTAATCAATGTACGATCTGTACTCATAGAGGCCTTCTCTATTTTTTATGCTTTGCTTCTGCTTAGTAATTATAGAGGATAATTTGGACACCAGGATGTCATCTGCTTAAATCTTACAATTCTGAGTCATAGTCTCGA
>PHBS01000209.1 GCA_002841995.1 Chloroflexi bacterium HGW-Chloroflexi-8 | reverse complement strand
TAATGCCTGGGCGTCTGTATTTGCTGCAATAAATTCAATTCCTGGAAGTCCAAGTTCGATCATTCGATTAACAGCATTGGACCCGCCTCCACCAAGACCGATTACCTTTAAGACCGGCTTGAATGGATGAAAATCGTATGGATTATTATTGGTTTGATTTATGGTATTGTTCATTTATCACCTCTCTGATAGTTGTGTTGCAATACTCGTGCCATCCCCGCTAATTCGTTCAACAGAACAACCAGCTTTACGCAGGTCATTAAGACATTCATCAGTTATTGATTTAGAACTCGCAACAACTGTGACATTTGCTGCCAGAATAGCCTCATTTAATGAAAATCCAACAGTCGCTTGATGTTTTTTAACGAATGGTTGTACAACATGAAGATGCCAATCCGATACACCAGATTCATATACAGGTAGCAAAACATAATGCCGGATTGGGTGGCGCTCATCCGACAAGAATGTTTTGGATTTTGCAACTGTGTGCACACCGGATGGAGATTCTTGTTCCCCAATAAGTGAATTTATACAACTGCATTGTGGTAACCCATCCTGATACCAGCTGTAATTATTTTCCTTTGTCCCTACTTCACCAGCTAATTGATAGAAATTACAACATAAAATGTTGGAAGGTATTGGTTCATATGGGCTATTTTCAAGGCTATTTGTACCTTGTTGGTCTTTTAATAATTTTATGATTTCTGTTTGTGCTGCCCAAGGATTATTTCTCTGGTCGATTTTAGCTGAAGATTTGTCAGGAAAACTATTTAGACCTGCTTGAAGTAGAATCATCGGAAATTCTTTTTGAAAGACTGCTTTTGCAATTGCCTGGTACCATTCATAAATTCGGAACCCCAGTTGATCTTGAGAATTTTCTGGAGTGATGTACGGTCTGGTCTGAGGCCATCTTTCAGGTCCACCTGCACCCCAGTTCAGATCTTTTCCACCAGTATGCGCATATGCTGAAAGAACCATGTTCTTGATGATTTCTTCCTGATTTCTTCTCTTTAGGATCGTTAAACTTCCTCGTAAGAAGGCGGTGTCCCAATAGCTTCCTCCTGGTTCCAATGGTGGAAAAACAGGGGTTAAATTTTCTTCAATAGCTAGACGTGCAATGGGTATATATTTATCCAGAAATCGGTCAATGAGATCATTTTGAACCCAAGTAGAGGCTAACCAATTAGCTTTTTGATTTGGGCGGTCAAATAAAATTACATATTGAATTCCCCAACGCGCATAGACCTGAAACAATATCTTCAATTCACGGGTATTGATCGATTGGTTGATTGGTAAGTTAAATTCGATGATTGGCGTAATATTTTCATGCATTAATGATTCAAGAAATGCTTCCGGAATAGCTCGATCAATTTCAGATTTAAGAATTAACCAGCTTACTTTTAATCTTTTGAGCTCTGGAATCCATTTTTTAATATCTTCATTTCGAAAATGTAAAGAGTCTGGAAAATAATGTAGTCCAATTTGTCGATGTTGAAAATATTTATCAAATTCAGCCATATAATCCTCAACTAGATTCTGTATGACCTTTATGTAGCAAGTCTCATGCCAAAATGAGAATTTATTGTGAGATTGAAAGGTGTAAACATAAGACCTCAAATTAATTCAACAATCCAACCTCTGCTATAATATAGGATCATGATCTTGGTTACAGGTGGAACAGGTTTTGTTGGAAGAACTTTAGTGAGAAATTTGGTTTCATTAGGTTACCCTGTTCGCACACTCTTAAAACCTTCCAAGCAATCACCGAATTTACCAAAAAATATTCCCGTTGAAGTGACGGTTTGTAGTTTAAATGATCCCAGGGGTTTACTAGCTGCATTAAAAGGCGTAGATATTATTTTCCATTTGGCAGGAACAGAAAGATTATCAACTCGTGCAGATCTAAATGGAGTCGATGTTCAGGGAACAAAAAATATTGTTGAAGCAGCACAACAATGCAATATTGAAAGAATTTTTTTCTTAAGCCATCTTGGAGCTGATCGTAATTCCGCATATCCGGTATTAAAAGCCAAAGCTATTTCCGAGAAAATGATTGAGCAGAGCGGTGTCCCTTTTACCATTTTTCGTTGTTCAAATATTTTTGGTCCCGGAGATCAATTTGTAGTATCTCTGGCAAAATTATTAAAGTCTGCTCCTGGTTTTTTCTTTCTTCCGGGTAATGGATTAAGTGTTTTACAGCCATTATGGATTGAGGACTTGATTGCTTCATTGTTAGTATCTTTGCAAAATACTGAAACATTAAATGAAATTCTTGAAATTGGTGGTGGTGAAATATATACTTTTAGAGAAATTATTGAATCGATATTATCAGTTATTAATCTAAAAAGAACTTTAATTCAATTATCACCAGGTTACTTAAGAATCCTTGCCGTGTACATGGATCAATTTATGAAGAGATTTCCTGTATCTTTATTTTGGTTAGATACGTTAGCGGAAGATCGGACAACTAACCTGGATACTTTACCAAGGAGATTTGGCATATTACCTTCCAGGTTTTTGCAACAATTAGCTTTTTTACCCGCGGAATTGAAATAATGTATCTTCTTTTGAAGGGATTTTAAACTGTATGGCTGACATTGCTTTTGGAATTCATGGACACTTTTACCAACCTTCTCGTGAAGACCCAATATCCGGACAAATTCCAACCGAACGAGGCTCGGAACCTTATAAGAATTGGAATGAATTAATTTACCATCATTGTTATAAACCTAATACGGACTTACGAAATTTTGAAAGGATCAGTTTTAACATCGGTCCAACCTTAATGGATTGGATGGAAAAGAATTATCCTGGAACCGTATTGGAAATTATTCGCCAGGAAAATGGCAATTATGAAAAATTCGGCGTCAGTAATGCTCTAGCCCAATCTTATCATCATACAATTTTACCTTTATCAACCAGGGAAGATAAAATCACACAAATTCAATGGGGTATCAAAGATTTTCAAAGAAGGTTCGGGCACTCACCTTCAGGTATGTGGTTGCCTGAAGCTGCAGTTGATTTAGAAAGTTTGGAGATCATGGCAGATTCTGGAATTGAATTTACGATCCTTGCGCCATGGCAGGCCGATTCAACTGATTTAGATGTCAGTCAACCTTATTGGATAGAACTCCCAAATCAAAAAAGGATAGGGGTATTCTTCTACAATCGAGAATTAAGCACCCAAATAAGCTTTGACCCTTTGTCTACCGTTAATGCTGATCGATTTGCAGAAGAAAAAATTCTTCCATTATTTAAAAAAGATAGTCCTAATGATCAACCTAAGTATTTTTTGGTTGCTTCGGATGGTGAATTATATGGTCATCACCAACCTTTTCGTGACCAATTCTTAGACCACTTGATGAATGGAGCATTGTCACAATACACGATTCAGCATACGTATCCAGCCCTTTGGTTTCGACAACATCCACCGGTGCAGACCATCAGAATCCACGAAAACACATCCTGGAGTTGCCACCATGGCGTGTCAAGGTGGAGTACCGGATGTGGTTGTACTTCCCTGAGCGATTGGAAAAGACATCTGCGAATTGCAATTGACCAAGTAGCTGCAATTGTTGATCGTGAATTTGAGAATTATCTACAGAATTTTACTTCGGATATCTGGAGATTTCGCAATGAATATTGGGAAGTTCTCAGCGGTGAAACGACGGACGAACAATTTATTGACCTCTTTCCTGGTCTTTCATTGACAGAGACTGAAAAATATAAGATTAAAAATCTGTTACTTGCGCAGGTAGATCGACAAAAAATGTATACATCTTGTGGCTGGTTCTTTGATGATTTTGATCGAATAGAACCCCAAAACGTGGTATCGTATGCTGCACAGTCGATCTATTGGACTGAAATTGCCACACAGAAAGCACTAATTGATGCCGTCATTCCTTATTTTGAAAAAATACGTAGTCAAATGAATCTGGTGAGCGGCGATATTATTTTGATACAGCAATATCGACGAGCAAGGCAACATTATTCCATAACCGAACGTATAAAACAATAAATTACAAATTACGTTAAGAAATTCTTTTTCCACTCATATAGCTTATTGAGTGCTTCAATTGGGCTAAGCGAATTAAGGTCCATCTGTTCCAGGGATTTTAATATTGGATTGGTTTCTGGAAAGAGGACCATTTGCTCAGCTGATACAGTCTCATTTTTCACAGCTTTTCCTGAGCTTAATTCCAATAGCCGTAAAATTTCAGTAGCCCGTTGAACGACTGGTCTCGGTAGTCCCGCTAATTGGCCTACATGTATACCATAGGATCGATCTGCACCACCCGGAATAATCTTATGCAAAAAAATGACCGTGTTGTCCGCTTCAGAAACAGCAACATTATAATTTCGAACACCGGGAAATAATTCGCTCAGTTGTGTCAATTCGTGATAATGTGTGGCAAATAGGGTTCTCGCCCGTAATTTTGGATGATTGTGGATATATTCTACAACAGCCCAAGCAATTGAAAGCCCATCGTAAGTAGACGTACCCCTACCAATTTCGTCCAGAATAAGTAAACTTCGATTTGTGGCATGATTAAGAATATTCGCAGTTTCAATCATTTCAACCATGAAAGTGGATTGCCCAGCATGTATTTCATCCTGGGCTCCGATTCTTGTAAAAATTCGATCTGTGATGCCAATAACTGCTGATTTTGCTGGAACAAAGCTGCCAATTTGTGCCATAAGAACAATCAATGCCACTTGGCGTAAAAACGTGCTTTTTCCACTCATATTTGGACCCGTGATTATCCGAACGATTTCTCCCGGTTCAAAAATTGAATCATTTGGAATAAATCGCTGATCTGTAATGTTTGTCTCAACAACAGGATGCCGGCCATCATAAATGCATAATATTGAATCTTCTACTAATTCTGGGCAGACATAATTATTTTTTACAGCAATTTCTGAAAACGAAACGAATACATCAATCTCAGCTAAAGCCTGCGCTGTTTCCAATAATTTTTTGCTGGATTGAGAAAGAGAGTCACAGACC
>PHBS01000208.1 GCA_002841995.1 Chloroflexi bacterium HGW-Chloroflexi-8 | reverse complement strand
ATAACTCTTGGTAATTGCGTCGCAGAAACCTTTCCCGGGACAATCTTTTGTTTTTTAATCATTTCTTCAGTAGAAAGCCCTGCTCTTTCAATGGCGCTATCAACCCATTGTTTTGTGAAAGGCTGCCGAAGGAATATTTTTAATCCCATTTCTTGTGCATACATCTCACGTTGCAAATCAGGGTATTTACTGGTTAGAATCAATCGGGTAAGGGGATAGTTTTGTTTAACCCAACGGATAAAAGCCTGCCATTCCTCTCCAGGAAAGTGTAGATCCATAAATAATAGCTCAATGGGGGATTTTTCAAGGTGTGATTTTGCCTCTTGAATTTGAGTTGTTTCAAAAACTTCAAAATCACGGGTTTTTAATACACTCGAAAGTAACCGGGTCGATGATAAATCGGTTTGAACTATAAGTGTATTCAACTTCATTCCACCCTGCCTTCAAGCTAAATTAATCAGGAAAGATACTCTCGCAAATGCCTGCTTCTTGTTGGGTGACGTAATTTTCGTAAAGCTTTGGCTTCAATCTGTCGGATTCGCTCACGGGTGACATTAAAATAACGGCTGACTTCTTCAAGTGTATGATCTTTGCCATCGATCAAACCAAAACGAAGTTCCAGAACCTGTCTTTCCCTCTCTGATAATGCACCTAAAGCACTTTGAACCTGTTCTCGAAGCATTTCTCTTGCAGCAGCATCCATTGGTTCTAAGGCGTCATCGTCTTCAATAAAATCTCCCAGTTGGCTGCTATCTTCATCACCCACAGGACGTTCAAGGGAAACGGGCTCTTCTGCCGATTGTAAAATTCGTTGGACTTTTGCTGTAGCTGCACTCCACCGAGCCTGCAGATCAGCTTCAATGGGTACGCCAAATTCATGCGCATGATTGATATCGAGAATGTCTTCAGGTGTAAGAAAACTGCCTTCGAGTGCTAATTCTTCCAGGGTTGGTTCACGTCCATATTTCTGTACCAACGAGCGCTGCACGCGTAGTAGACGGGTAATGGCTTCAAATAGATGTACCGGAATTCGGATCGTCCTTGCTTGTTCGGCAATATACCTGCTAATTGACTGACGGATCCACCAGGTGGCGTATGTACTGAATTTAAAACCGCGCGTCGGATCGAATTTTGCTACTGCTCGCAAGAGTCCAAGGTTGCCCTCTTGAATCAAATCCAGAAAAGAAATTCCACGTCCTAAATAGCGTTTCGCAATACTAACCACCAAACGTAAATTTGCACGAATCAGATTTTGGCTGGCTTCTTCAGATCGCCAGCGCAAAAAGTCCAAATCTTCCACCAGAACATTTTCCGGGGGCATAAAGCGGTTGAAGGAGTTTCGTTTTGGAAGGTTTTTCTTTTCCTGCAAATACGGAATAAGTTTATTGGCTGTATTTTCCGGTAAAAGATAAAAACAAAGAAATGCTTTAAAAGCATTCTGTACCAAGCCGTCCCATATTGCATCTTGCCCCCACAACCCATTGTTCAAATAGGACCTAAGATAGGAAGGTGCATCGTTTTGCCATTGTTTTCTCAGAACCTGAGCTTCTACTAAAACAAGGTCAATATCTGGAGCTTCACTCAATCCGATTTCACGGGCATTTACAATAAGTTGATTCCAGGCAATATATAACGTATCGATCACCTGTTCAAATATACTCAAGTAATAATGGTCCGCACTCTTGCTCACGCCGGACTGGATAATTAAGTGCTCCACCAGACGTTCTGCTTCAATGCGAGCTGCAAGTCTGAACTCACTGTCTGCATCCAGAAGATCTATTCGCCCAATTTCCTTCAAATACAAACGTACCGGGTCTTCTGAAAGATCACTTGCGACGACAGCTTCCAATATTTCAGTCGGATCATCGCTGATCTCTTCGTCTTCAGTTTCATCCACAGGCAAATTATCTTCGGTCTGAGATTCACCCTCAGTCCAAATTTCTTGAGGAGCATCCACTGCTTCGATAACTTCCACGATCCGAGGCGATTTCTTGTTCTTTTTAGAATTATTTGGTTTTACTTCCGGGTCATCCTCTGAACGATCAATTTCCAAAACATCATCAGATAACATATCATCAGAGTCGGAGTCGGAGTTTTCTGTTGTCTTGCGTCTATTAATGTTTCTCTTCAAGGGCATAGGATTAAATATACCATAATTTGTTTTTAATCAAGTTGAATCGGACGACCTAAAGCCTGGTCAAGACGACCACGCAGTAGGGTATAACGAAGTATCATATCCTGATACGGATTAATTCCACCATCACCCTGTTCTGCAATATCCTCCAATAAAAACCGCATTTGTTGCAATCCCTCATTGACTCGCAATAATCGTAATTGCATGACAGATCGAATTAAATCTTCCTGCAATTTTTGATCCAACTTTATTTCGCTTTCTAAAGGTTCGGTTTGCAGAGCATTCAAAACAACCTGTAGATTCCCCGGAACGTTTTTATTCAGAAATTCTTCCGGCTCAACCTGATCTTGTTCCAACGACTGCATGATTGTTCTGACAAAAATTTGAAAGTCTGCATGGTCAAAATCTGAAACATCCAAGCGGTTTAATCCAGCCTTTTGTAATCCACGATCCAGCATATGCAGCCATTCCGGATCATGGACTAATAATTTAATACAATGACGTTCCAAGGATCGTGCCAATTGCATAGATGTCACTGGTTCCGCTCTTTTTACTGGCGCAGTGACTGTTGCCATTTTCACTTTTTTTCGGGTTAAGACTGGCCTGAAATTTGATCTCTCACCTACCAGAGCTCTTTCGTCAACCTTCAATAATCGTGCTAGCCTTTGACGATAGGCATCTCTTTCTACAGCATTCGGTATATCTTCAATTAAAGGAAGTACTTGCTCTGCAATATCCCGTTTTACTTTAGGGTCTTCAAGATCTTTTTGCGAAGCCAGCGTTTCCATTACATGCAGTACCACAGGCTTTGCTGCCGCCAGAATTCTTCGCCACTCTTCCGGATCTCTTAAAACGACTTCATCCGGATCCATACCAGCCGGAATCGTCGTCACGCGCACATCCGCCTGCAGACGAGCTTCATTTCGAATTAATCCGCGTGGGTCAAATTGAATTTCAGTATCATGATCTAGTGCAGTGCGGGCAATTTCCAAACCGCGTAATGTCGCTTTTTCACCGGCGGCATCTGCATCCAAAGCTAAAATCATTCGCCGGGTATATTTTTTTAACAGGCGTAAATGATCCTCCGTCAGCGCAGTTCCCATTGGAGAAACCGTATTCAGAAATCCTGCCTGATAGGGAATGATGACATCCATGTAACCTTCAACGATAACCACCTGGTCTTCCATCCGAATGGCTTTTCTGGCAAGATCCAGACCGTAAAGAAGTCTTCCTTTATCAAACAAACCGGTTTGAGGAGAATTTAAATATTTTGGCATATCATCCGGATCAAGTGTGCGAGCACCAAAACCAGCCATACGCCCACTGGCATCACGAATAGCGAACATTAAACGGTTTCGGAAGCGATCATAAAATCCTCCGGAATCCCTTTTAGAAACCATGCCAACTTCCTCTAACTCATTTTCAGAGTATCCTTTTCCCAGGAAATATTGGTGGGTCATGTCCCATGAGGCAGGAGAATATCCCAACCCAACCGTTTCGATCGTTTCACGTTTCACCCCTCGATTTAACAAATAGGATAAAGCATTTGCACCTGCAGGAGTTTGTAATAGTTGATGTCGATAAAATGTTACTGCCTCATCCAATAATTGGTGCAATCGGTCATATTGTTCCTCCTGAACTTTTTGTTCTTCTGTTTGTGGCAAAAGTTCCACTCCAGTTCGGGAAGCCAGGTTTTTAAGGGTTTCAGTGAAATCCCAACCCTCTTTTTTCATGACATATTTAAAAATATCGCCACCCTCGTTGCATTGACCGAAACAACGCCAGGTACCCGAATCCGGAAAGACGACAAAGGCTGGCGTGCGTTTATTCTCATGGAACGGACAAAAACCGATATAGTTTTTCCCGGTTCGTCTGAGCTTTACCGTTTCTGAAACCACATCCAGAATGTCAATACGATTCTTGATTTCATCAACAACAGTCATTTTGTCCTCAAATTGATTCTATATCAGAATCAATGTTATTATGCGATTCAGAGATAAGTGAAGCTAAAAATAAAACACCGAATTTTTATTTTTGAAACGGAATATAGAATCTATCTCATTGCGATAATTCTAAAAACCCTATAACGAACGCTCGACCTTTCGGGATTTCGTGAATGTATGTTGGTTAAAACCCTTCCAGTTGTGAGAAATCTGCCACTCCACTTGCAAGAAATGCAATTTGTTGAAGCATACCCAGCCGATTCTGACGCACCTTTGGATTTTCAGCCATCACAAGAACCTCTTCGAAAAACTGGTTGATCACCGGGACCAATGGCATAAAGATTTGGAAGAAATCAGAAATGGAACCGTTACGTCTCTCAACATTCATTACCGTTGTCAGGCCAGCGTACAATTCTCTTTCAGCATCTTCCTGAAGTAACGGTGTGTCAATCTGGTACACTTCGCTCAGGTCTCGAGTGATACGCACACAACGGGAGTACGTAGCGAGAATCTTTCCCCAATCCGATCGATTTAACCAATCCGATAGTGCTTTGACTGCCCTGGCTGATGCAGCCGGGTTAATGCCCTGTTCAGCCAAAATAGCTGCTACGACATCATAGCGGAAACCACGTTCGATGAGTTGATTTTGCAATCTACCAATTATAAATTCCAGACTGGCTTGCATACTTTCTTCTGAGATTGCAAAGGGCATTGCACTTTTTGCAATCATCATACCCTTACGGAGATCAAAATCCAGATTCCAGTGAATTAGCGCCTGAACAAGACCTAAAGCGGCTCTTCGCTGCGCAAAAGGATCCTTTGTTCCGGTGGGAGCTAACCCTGCACCAAATAGACCGACAATCGTGTCTAGGCGGTCTGCTAGGCCTACTAATAGGCTAGCCCGACTGGCAGGTACCAGATCACCAGAAAAACGCGGCAGATAATGCTCAGAAATTGCCTTTCCGACCGCTTCCTTTTCTC
>PHBS01000207.1 GCA_002841995.1 Chloroflexi bacterium HGW-Chloroflexi-8 | reverse complement strand
TTCCGGTTTATACCCGCGTCCGGTTACCTCAACAAAATGGCCGTCATTCCAAATACGGGTAACCGTCATTTCATTTTGGGTAAGTGTTCCAGTTTTATCGGAGCAAATGACTGTCGCAGATCCCAGGGTTTCCACAGAAGACAATTTCCGAATCAGAGCATGACGGTTAATCATCTCACGCATGCCCAAAGCCAAACTGATGGTCACAATTGCTGGCAAACCCTCCGGAACCGCTGCGATCGCCAAACTTACCGAAACCATGAACATCTCTAAAAGATCACCACCTTGAATGACACCTGTCACCATGATGATCCCACACACAGCCAATGCTGCCCAACCGAGTGTTTTCCCTAACTGATCTAATTTTCGCTGCAAAGGTGTCTGTTCATTTTCCACAGATTGCAACATGCTTGCGATCATGCCAAGTTGTGTTTTCATCCCGGTGCTCACAACAATTGCTTTTCCGCGGCCATACGCAACTGTAGTCCCCATGAAAGCAGCGTTTTTACGATCTCCAAGAGAAGCATCATTTTCTAAAATAATTGATTCGTTCTTCTGAACGGGTACAGATTCTCCGGTTAGTGCTGCTTCTTCCACTCGCAAATTGATTGCTTCCAGCAAACGAACATCTGCAGGAATGAAGTAACCAGCCTCGAGAAAGACAATATCTCCGGGCACTAATTTGGTGGATGAAATTGTTTCACGCCGACCGTTTCGCAGAACCTGAGCATCTGGAGCTGCTAATTTCTTCAATGCAGCCAATGCTTGTTCGGCACGATTCTCCTGAACCACCCCCATGATTGTATTCAAAATTACAATCGCCAGAATCGCACTGGCATCCACCCATTCACCCAAAAATGCAGAAATAATAGAAGCAACAACCAACAAAATAACCACAAAATTATTTAATTGACTGATGACCATTTGCAGAAATGTGGTTCTCTTGCCCTCCTGAAGTTGGTTATACCCGTACTGAGCGAGCCTTGTTTCAGCTTCTGGAGTACTCAGACCGTTTTCAATGTGGGATTGTAATTTATGTACCGTTTCATTTATTGTGAGTGAATGCCATGAAATTTTAACTTCAGGCTGCTCAACAACAAGGGGTTTACCTTTGGCCTCTGGCATATTAAATTATCCTTGTCTTAGATCAAAAATAGCAATAATTATCATACAAAAAAGAGGATGGATTCCTCGTTCCATACTCTTCTTCTACTTTAACAGTTTATATCGAATTTCGGTTCGGTCCAATATAAAACCCATTAGGAATTGCTATGTTTTTAGGAATCACAACAATTCCATCCCGCACATAATAATACTCATTCTCGAAATCCGTACCGCGTGGGAAAGGTCTGATAATTACACCCCGCCCAATTCGGACATTTTTATCCAGAATTGCTCCTTCAATATCCGAACCTTCTCCAATTCCTAGTGGTATTGTGTAATTTGTATTGGTTCCATCATCGAAACCCTCAATTCTATTTCGTTCCTGATCATAATAATCAGATCCCATCATAACCGTATCCACAACTCTTGCTCCGGAACGAACCTGACTGCGTAATCCAATGATGGAGTGTTTGATTTGGGCATTTTCAATTGAACATCCATCGGTTAAGAAGACCTCGTCCAAATCGCTTTCCATAATATTTGATCCGGGTAAAAATCTGGCTCTGGTATAAATGGGTCGGGTTTGATCAAAGAAATTAAAAGGGGATTCCCGGCACGCGAGCGCAAGGTTTGTGTCATAAAACGACCGAATCGTACCAATGTCTTCCCAATAACCTTCGAAATCATAACCAAAAACACGTTTGTTTCCAATTGCGGTTGGAATAACATGATTCCCAAAATCATCCAGCGTTGTGTTTTTTAGCAAATCGACTAGAATACTGGTTTTAAAGAGATAAATACCCATCGATCCAAGATATGGGCGGGCTGGATCATCCCGGCTGACCATCTCCGCCAGGACAAAGGGATCACTCGGTTTTTCAGCAAAACTGGCAATAGAGCAATCCGGGTTGCGTTTAAGGATACCAAACCGGCCGGCTTCTTCTTTTCGGACTGGTTGCACAGCAACGGTGATATCTGCATTGTTTTCCCAGTGAAATTTGGCCATGGCTTCATAATCCATGCGATATAAATGATCACCAGCCAGGATTAAAACATAAGGTGTTCTTGCAGAAATAATTTGATAAATTTGTTTCCGAACGGCATCTGCAGTACCCTGATACCAGTCGGATGTACTGGTGGTTTGTTCTGCTGCCCATATTTGTACCCAGCCGGTATGAAATGTGTCAAATTGAAAGGCACGGGTAATATGACGATGCAGCGAAACCGAATTAAACTGTGTCAGAACAGCGATTTTGTAGATTTCGGAATTAATACAATTGCTGATTGGAATGTCGATAAGTCGATATTTCCCCGCTATTGGAACTGCAGGTTTGGAACGTACTAAAGTCAGCGGCTGTAAACGATTGCCGCGACCTCCACCCAAGATGACCGCCAGGATATCATCCATTGACGACATAGGTCCCTCCAATTAACAATTATTTTTCCGACATTTAATGCAGATGTTTATTATAGAATAGCGAAGGTTTGTAGTCCAGTCAAACAATCGCTAAGTTTTGAGTAGAAGAATCCATGCAGAAGGTTTTGAGATTTGTTGTACCTGTCTTTTGGTCTCTTAGGGTTATTACCTGATCACACCATTTTTAAATATATTCATCACCTTTTTGTTTGTATTGCGTCAGAGCTTCTAAACCCAAAGCATAAGAGTTCCAGCCAAATCCGGCAATTGTCCCAATACAGACCGGAGATATCAATGAAATGTGACGAAATTCCTCACGCGCCATCGGATTGGAAATGTGCACTTCCACCACCGGGATCGTCATCGCAGCGATGCAATCTCTAATCACCACGGAAGTGTGGGAATATCCTCCCGGGTTGATCACAACTCCCATCGCCCAGTTTTGTGCATCCTGTAACGCATTTACCAGCTCGCCTTCCAGGTTAAATTGTTTGCATTGAACATCGAGAGCCAGGGTGAGTCCCTTTTTTACCAGGCGCTGGTTAATTTCCTCCAGGGTTATTCGTCCATAAATATTTGGTTCCCGCTGTCCTAAAAGGTTTAAGTTTGCACCATGCAGGACCAAAACTTTATTCGTCATTTTTTTTCTCCAGTTCTATTCTCATTTACAAGCGGAATGAATAATTTCATTTTTTGGTTTTATGAACTTTCTAAAATTTCACGCACCAATTCCAAACTGACTTCATTGCCAAAACTTACTTCACCGATTTGATGTGGTAGTGCAAATTTCACTTTTCCATCCGCACGTTTCTTATCTCTTTGCATTACTGCCAGAATCGCATCGATCGCTAACGTTTCGGGTAACACAAATGGCAAATGGATATTTAGCAAAGCATGTTTAATCGTCTCTGGGAGACTTGAATCACACAAACCAGTTTCATAAGATATTCTGGCTTCCAGAAGCATGCCCAGACCAATCGCTTCGCCGTGCCGCATTTTAAAATCAGAGACCAATTCAATGGCGTGTCCGATCGTATGACCAAGGTTTAGAACTGCACGCCTACCCTTTTCATATGGGTCCTGCCTCAGGACTTGTATTTTTGATGACATGGCAAAAGGGATCAAGTTTACCAAATCCTCTTTCCAATTCTTTGAAAGACAGCTTTTGACAATTTCTGGTGAAGAGATAATCCCGTGTTTCAAAACTTCTGCCATACCATTCCTGAGTTCAACAATCGGTAAAGAAGCCAGGCAGCCAGGATCTGTAAGCACCATTTTAGGAGGGTAAAAAGAGCCAACCAGGTTCTTGCCTTGAGCAAGATCCACACCTGTTTTTCCACCCAGACTTGCATCCACCATGCCAAGCAAGCTGGTCGGGCAGGCTACCCATGCCACTCCACGCAGAAATGTGGATGCTGCAAATCCGGCCATATCTGTTAATACACCACCACCCAGCGCCAGTACTGTGCTGCCACGTTCCAGACCCGCCTCGAGGAAATTATCCCATAATTGCATGACTGTGTGTATCGTTTTGTGCTGCTCACCTGCAGGCACAATCACCTCGGTTACCTGATAACCCGCACGATTCAGGGATTCCTTGGTGCTATTCAGGTAGTACCTGCCAACATTCTGATCCGTGACAATTGCCACAGGTCCCTTTAATCCCATTTGCTGGAAATAGTCACCTGCCTGGTTTATCAAGCCTTTTTGAACATTCACAGGATAGCCTGAACCCATGCCACTGATAAAGAACTGCCCAAGATGAATTTGAATATTATTTACGATCTGATCTTCAGACAATCCATCCACGTAAAGGGTCGGAAATTGTTGATAATGAGATGCCCGCTCTTTCAGTAATTCATTCAGACGTTCTGGTAAATTCCCTTGCAACAATGGCCGTTTTTCCGATTCGCTTTCAATATGCTTGAGTAAAGTTTCAAAATCAGCCATCAAACACACGACCTCGCCCGTTTGAAGGACAATCTTCTGGTTTTCCTGTCCTAACAAAGCGCCACCCCCTAAAGCGATCACTTGTCCTTTGGGGTTGGAACTGATGCGGCCAAGTAATTCCAATTCGATATTTCGAAAAGCTGTTTCACCTTTTTGCCGGAAGAAATCAGAAATGCTCGTGTCAATATGCTTTTCTATTTCAAGGTCGATGTCTACAAACGGGCGACTCAATTGTTCTGCCAGTTGAAAGCCTATCCTTGATTTGCCGCTCCCAGGCGGTCCATAGAGGTAAATATGACGCGTAGACATGATTTTAGCCTTCCCACCACACTTGCGGTCTGCCTGAAATCTGAACATCGTTCAAATTTGCTTTTTTCAGATTCTGAAATCTGGGGATGATCTCCTGCATAGAATCCCCTCCCAATTTTTCCAGAAGTGCATCTGCCAATACCAGCATGACAACTGCCTCCAGAATCACCACAGCTCTAGGGACAGGGCAAAAATCTGATCGTTCATATTTCGTAAGGGTCTCCTGACCACTTGCCAGGTTCACACTGGACTGGGGTGTCAATGTGGTCGCGATGGGTTTCATGGCTGCCCGGATAAGTAAAGGTTGTCCGGTCGTGATTCCA
>PHBS01000206.1 GCA_002841995.1 Chloroflexi bacterium HGW-Chloroflexi-8 | reverse complement strand
ATCCGTACCCGCATGAACATAATGTTTGCGGTAATCAGAGGTGTCAAAATTTGCGAAGGAGTCGCTCTGCAGAACAATCAGGTTACAGAAAAAACCAAAGGGGTCGAGCCGAATGTCACCTTTGTTCCAAAGGGATCATTTGGATTTGTGTTCAGGAAATCGATCGGGATCAATATTTTGGTTATGTTTTTTGACCAAAGAGAAACTTGTGTTTGATTCTGCCTGTTGGAGAATCAGAGACAAAATATGCAAAATTATCGATCTCGAAAGTCCAGTTAAATTCAATCACAGATAATTTTTCCATTACCTGGCCAATCTTTTCCGGTGTAACATCTTCCATTGCAATACTGATATGTGGCTGCCAGAGATCCGATTCGTAATACAAATTAAATTCTTTCCCGATCGGACGTGTGCCAGACCAAATTTGCTGGTGCATACGCATTAGCTGGGGAGATTTGATGACATTAATAAAAAGAACCGGAGATTTTCCGGTAAACAAACCAAGACCGCTGGTCTGCACTTTGATAGGTTTGCTCAGACCAGCCATTGTTTTAAGTATTAATTCTAAACCATTCTCTTCGTATTCCTGTGCGCCTTGCCATGAAAAATGCGGAAATGGCACCGCCCGAATCCCACGCAGCCCAACTTCATTTTCAAGTTGATCCCATAGTTGCTCAACTTTTTGTTTAAATGGATCCGGTAACAGACTGATAATAGCGTTCAAAATTTACCTCGTAATCCGGCACCTCCACCAATAGGTGGAACAAAATCCAATTCGTCTTCCAAAGCCACTTGAGTTTGCAAACCATTCTCGAGACTGGAAATATCGACTTTATTTAAAATGATTGTGAGATGCGCGTGAAAATTACCTTCTGAATCGCACCAATGAGGTATAAGTTGTGGAAAGGTCAAAAAAACTTTTTGAATGATTTTTTCAACTGTGTCATTATTTTCAATAGGCACATCGATCGAGCGAACTCCGGTTGTGTTCCGGAAAGTGGCATAGAAATTTACTTTCATGATAATTTAATAACAATTGGTCTGATTAAAAGCATTTTCTATGGATAGGCAGAAGGTGTTAATGCTGGGTTAGCGTTGTTATTTGGGGCGGGATAATTATTAGCTCCGCTTAAATCTCTTGTGGGAAGTGTAAATGGCGTGCTGGTATTTGTCGCAGCAGGGAGCGTAATGCTTAAATCCAGTGTGGCACTGGGTTGAGGTGCGCTGGTGATCATTGGATTTATGGTCGATAATACCGGTGGTGTGGCGGAAAGGCTGTCTTTTTGCCAGGGAAGACCTTTCCAAAGAAAATAGGCTGAGACAACAATCACAATAATTCCTAAAATAATCGCAGCTACAGCACAGCCGTATGGGATCATGGTTTTCTTTTTACCGGCAGGTTTTATACCGCCTGGGATTGAGAATGTCACGATGGTGATGTTATCGTGTCCACCTCTTGAATTTGCTAAATCAATAAGGTTTGATACAGCTTTTTTCTCATCCGAGGTCGAAAATGCTTCCATGATCTCTTCGTCTGATACAAGGTCGGTTAATCCATCACTACATAGTAAAATGCGGTCACCTTCAATGAGTGGTTTCCCCTGATTTTCCAGCATTTGTTGATTAGTTTCACCATTCGCTAATCTCATGCGGAAGTCCACTTCCGGGGGCTGTGGAGCACCTAAATACCGTCGAATGACATGCCGGTTTGGATGACCTTCCATTTGCTCCGGGGTAATCAAACCATTATCCAGAGCGTCTTGAAGCCAGGTGTGATCAATCGATAATTGCCTGATTCGATCACCGCGAATTAAGTAGATCCGAGAATCTCCAACAGTGGCAGTAAAAAGTTTATTGCCAATCAACCATACACAGGCAGTAGTTGAGCCCATGCCCTGTTTGCCAATGTCGTTGTTTGCTTCCTGGAAAATCGCCTGATTGGCCAGTTGTATCCCTTTTTCCAATGTTTCAAGGGGGAATTTCCCATCACTTTCGGCGACAACCTGGCTGATATGATTAACAGCTAAATCCGCAGCAATTTCACCAGCTTTATGACCACCAATACCATCACAAAGGACAGCCAAAAGCACCGGTGTATGGTTTCGGCGGCTAAGATGAAAGGCCGACACAGCAAATCGGTCCTCATTGTTTTTCCCGGTCATTCCAGGATGTGTTAATGCTGTGACAGGGTAGCGAGATTTAGCTTCGCGAATCATATGACATTATTATACGTTATTAATTGTGGTTCACGATCCGGTGGCGGCGCAGTTAATTCGAATCGGTATGCGTTATTCGCAAAATGAACCAGATCGCCATGGCGTAAACGTAATCCCTGGCTGGACAACGGCGCATAATTTACCCAGGTGCCGGCAATTGAGTTGTTATCCGCCAGCCAGAAGTCACCCAAATTGTCGCGGGTTAATCGCGCATGGACATCGGACATTGCAGGTGAGGGGATTACCAAACCAGACTGCTGCGAATCTTTACCAATCACCAGTTCCTGCCTGGTTAGCGGAATTGCTTTGGCTCTCAAGGTTTCGAAGCGGTCATTCAAAGGAACCAGCCAGGCAGTCACTGCCTGACCTTTAACTTGAGGGTAGGTACCGGGCATTGCTCGATCTATGCGTGAGATCTCCTGCCGAACGGACACTGGTTGCGTGAGTGGGTCTGTTCTGCGTTCCCTGGCTGCGGATTGCCTTTTCCAAAAATCCCTTCGTTTTCCAGCCAGTACAATTGCCAGAACGAGAATGATGCCGGTTGTTAAAACACTTCCGAGAATAATCCAACGTTGCGGTGATAGTTGAAGCTGGATTAACGCCTGCCAGAATGAGAGCGGTTTTTCTGCCACAGTCACTTGTACAATAAGTGGTATCGACCTTCCCTTCAAACCGATGCTGTCCTCAATCTCCAATATCAGCTCAATAGATTGTGTGCTGTCAATTTTTGAGATGTCCCACTCCAACTGATCAAAAGGTGAAGAAAGATTCTCAACAAGTATGTTTCCATTTTCAAATAATCGGGTGGCAACAATATCTCTGCGAATACCATCCGGAAATTCAACCAAAAACTTGATGATTACATGATCAGGCGTCAGATAGGACTTTTTGATATCGACTTTGTCTGTAACCCAGACGCGCTCGAGACTGAAAACCGGATCGATAACGATGATATTTGGAGAAGTTATCGATAACAGGATCTCTGAGGGTTTCGAGGTGATAACGACCGGTCCTTTTTCGTATATGGCAGAAATTAAATGTGACCCTTTTTGGTTAAGTGTTGAAATATATTCAACTTTATAGATTTTGCGCATTGCGCTCAGATAATCTTCCGGGTTCGGTAGATCGCCTTCTCCGGTATATAGGAAGAATTGTCCTCCGGTGCTAAGAGCGATGTCTTTCAGTGGCTGAACAACAGAAGGATTGGACGTCTCAACGTTTGCAGGGCCAACCAACCATACAAAAATCATCACATTTTGTTGAACAGCTCGATCGATCAAACCGGATATTGCGGATACATTGGTGACATTTATTTGCGGTGTAACATAAAGAATAACCCGTCTCATTAATGCATTTCGATTCGGGTCTGTCGCCAGGTCAAGCGATTGGAGCAGGCTGGTGAGATTTGGTTGATTGGTAGCAAGGTCTGCATTAAAAGATCTTAATTGTTCTGAAAACAATTGCGGATCCTGTGTTCGGATTGACTGTAACCCGGTGTTAGTTGCCAGACTAAAATCATCGGGTGAATTTGAAGGCCGCCCCTCGACCCAGTTTGCAATTGTTTCATTGACTGCCTGGAAGCGGGTCCCACCGGTCGATGCACTGTTGGATAGAGCCGGCCCAAGATTATAGGCGACAATCATCTGGATACCCGGTTCTTCGGTCTCAAGCGATGTCACCCTGATATCGCTGACACTATCTTCTTTAATCAGTATATCGGAGGCAGACAGGTTTTGAATTGGTTTTCCATCGGGATCGGCTGCTTTCATGTAAAAAGAAATCTTAGGGAATTGAGAAGTGTCGATCTGAACGATATTGACAAACCCCTCTGGAATTTGCGCATGAATGGATAAAACTTTGCCCAGGCTGAAGGCAAGTAATATCGAAAAAATTAATTTAATAAAATGACCAGATCGGTGATAATGCATAAAGTTAAGCCGGAGAAAAAAAGAGGATGGGAACCCCCATCCTTATTGACTATACTATACCATTTTTTCCAAATCTCAACCTACGTGCAACGCTGTATCAATTTTTGACGTTTTTTTGACTAATCGTCGGAACGTCAATGTCCAAATCGAACCTAAATAGGCATACATGATGCCTATTGCGAGAATGATCACAGGCAGGTAGCCGAGGAATGAAATTCCACTGAGGCCTGCACCGATACTGACTGCTGTATCGGTTTGAAACAGCAAGGAAATTAAAAATGGTATGAAGATGAATAGGATTGGCAGAAACAGAACAAGCGGAATGACAATTTCAATGATTGAGATCAAAAAACTTATCCAAAGTTGTGAAAACGGATGCTCTATTAGCAGTTTCCAGGCACGTAAGATTGACTGCCCGGTACCCAGATCTTCACCAACAATTGCAACAATTGCTTCTTCTATCAATGCGCGCAAAGCGAGTGAAACGAAGATGAGCAAGAAGGCAATTGGCAGAATGATCGGTATTAATATGATCCAGATTAATCCAAAGGTAACAATTGTGATGAAAATAATAGGCAAGACCAGAATAGTGATGAGAAGAATGGATGCAAAGACGATCAATAGGAATAACGCGAAAACTCGCCAAAAATAAGGCATGCTTTCCTTAAATATTCGGGAAAATCCAAGTTTGTTCTCGCCCTCATCTGCCAACCATGCTCCGCGAACGACTCCAATCCGTCCAAGCGTACCGGCAAAAATTGATAGGATAACGATGGTAGTAATGATTATAAAAACCCCCACGATTAAGGCGGCAATGATCCAGGGATCTTCCTGTGATTTGATCTGTAAGAAATGAAACCACTGGATAATCTGCCCAGGAAAATCCAGCGATGGAGAAGCCAGGTTTCCCTGTCCGGGAACCAAGCTGGATCCACCTCCTGAGCTGCCACCAGAACCGGAGCTTCC
>PHBS01000020.1 GCA_002841995.1 Chloroflexi bacterium HGW-Chloroflexi-8 | reverse complement strand
TCTGGTGGGGGATATGTATTTTCAAATACACAGTCTTCAGTCATCATTTCCATCATCGCGTCGATATCGTGACGATTAAAAGCCAGGTTGAATTTTGTAATTAAAGCTAGCATGGGATTTCTCCTTATTATGAAATCCCATGCTAGCACGTTTCTAATGAAAATCAATTTTATGAAGATCTTTCATCATGTATGATGTTATACAAATAAACCGCAAAAGGCAAAACGGTTGCAAAGGCGAAATAGTACCACAAAATATCCTCGTTCATGGGTGGGAGTGATCCGTTAGATATGAATGACACCCACATTAATCCGGTGTAAATCAGCACTGTAGAAACCCAATAGGCTCGATTCCCTGCTTTTGCCCGAATCATTGCCGTTCGTTCATCTTGTTCTTCATTGGTAATTCTTTTTGCAGCTGTCTCATCTTTTGCTGCTGCTCGATATCGAACGACGATTCCGATACCAACACCAATTAACAAAATTCCTAAACCAGTAATGAATCGAAAATCAAATGGGACACCAAAAATTATCAATTCACTAACAACGCCATAAGTACTGACAATTACACCTAAAATTATCGCTATCCAGCCAAATTTCAATCGTTTTTCAACCCATTTTTTACTGTTTTTCATTTTCATTTTCCTCCGGTGAATAAATAAAAATTTCTTCGATAGTTATTTGAAATAATCGTGCCAGACGATATGCCAGCAGAATAGAGGGATTGTAGCGGCCACCTTCTAACGAAATGATGGTTTGCCGCGAAACCTCTACTCGGTCAGCCAACTCCTGTTGAGTCAATCCATGTTTTGACCGTAATGCTTCCAGGTTATTCTTCATAAATCCTCCAATGTAAAGGTAACTGTACATATTATAGTAAAGTAACCTTTACATGTCAAGTAGGCTTTACATTTTTTAAGATTCAAACTTGAAGGATGGTTGAAAAGGCGATTTTTTCCGAGAGAAATTCACTTTGTATACTCTGAATCCAAATAAGCACAAGAAATCATTTGAAATAATCAGGCGAATATTGATATATTAATAAATGGATTCGTAAACAATCTGATTGGGGAACACATCGTCATGACCGAGGTATCGGTAAAGGAGACGTTAATGAAATATAACCTTGAAAATAAAACAGTTTTAATTACTGGTGGAAATTCCGGGATTGGAAAAGCTGCTGCAATTCAATTGGCAGAAATGGGTGCAAAAGTAGTAATCGCCTGTCGCTCACAGGAACGGGGTAAAAAGGCTGTGGAAGATATTCAAAATATTTCTGCAAATGCGAATGTCGAATTATTGCAAATGGATCTGGCTTCTCAGCAATCGATTCGCGAAGGGGTAGCTGAATTCTTATCTACCCACTCCAGACTTGATGTCTTAATTCATAATGCCGCAAATTTTGATCAAAATCTTAAAACACCTGTATTGACGGAGGATCGTGTGGAGACGATTTTTGCTACGAATCATATTGGCGTTTTCCTGATGACGCATCTCCTTTTAGATTTAATGAAAAGCAGCGCTCCCAGCCGAATTATCAACGTGGCTTCGAAGGGTTTGGTCATGTATCCCAATCTGGACATTGAATTTGACAATCTTAATGGCGAACGTAAGTTTAGTGTCCAACATGCTTATTACCATTCAAAACTTGCTCAAGTTATGTTCACTTATGATCTTGCTGATCGACTTAAAGGAACTGGAATCACAGTGAATTGCATTCGCGTCACGAATGTGGCGATTCCAGATGAAAGATTGACGCATTTACCGACATGGTTGAAGAAAATTTATAATATTAAACGAAAAATGTCGATCACACCGGAAAAACAGGCACAAACTTATTGCTTTCTGGCTGCGGATCCTGCTGTGGAGGATATTTCGGGTGGATATTGGGATGAAACCAATCACCAGGTGAAATCCAATAAACATTCATACAATCGCGAAACCTGGCAAAAGCTTTGGAACGAAAGTAGTCGGTTGTCAAATTTATAAGCAGATCCCAATGAATTGAGTTCAAATTGGTAAGATTCAATTGATATTGTTAACTAATCAATATTGGTATGGTGCCAATATTGATTACAACAGTACCGTTATATTTTGCTGCAAAGCGCAGCCAAAGTTATATAATATTCTTAATGGAATGAAAAGTAAATTTGAGGAGGGATGATGAAAGCAATTCGACGTCTGTTAGGAATTTTGGTTATGATAGCAGGGGTATTAGGTTTGATCCTGAGTCTGGCTGGCCTGGTTACGATTTGGGTATTTAAACCACAAATCACAAGTTCATTAAGTTCCACAATTGCGACTTTGGATAATAGCATTACGACCAGTAAAGATGTGATGGATATCACCGGCGAAGCTCTGGGTGCAACAGTAACGAGTGTGGATGCTCTTTCTACGATGTTGGAAACGACAGCATTAACGGTGCAGGATACCAAACCTGTTTTTACCCAACTTAATTCGGTCATGGGCGATACGCTTCCGCAAACCATGGAGGATGCTACTACTTCTTTGAAAGCTGCCCAGGAAGCTGCGAAAGTATTAGAAGCATCCATGAAATCATTTGAGAATTTTCAAATGCTTGCCAGTACGAATCCGTTACTGGCTATGATGTTTGTACAACCCGAAAAACCTGTGATTCCTGAAAAGCCGTTAGCTGAATCTTTAGGAGATTTGGCTAAGAATTTAGTAAATCTTCCCCAAACATTTAATGATATGTCTACAAATTTAGACAAAGCAGATAATAATTTGGATGCAATTCAAACAAATTTATCGACAATGTCCGAGAGTGTATCATTGATTTCTAAAAGCCTGGGCGAATACAAATCTATGATTGGCGAATCTAAATCATCGATGGATAATTTGCAGACTATGCTAACCAGCATGAAAAATAATTTGCCCACTGTTCTTAATATCACTGTTACCATTTTGACGTTGTTTTTCCTTTGGCTATTAGCGGTTCAGGTAGTGATATTGAGTCAGGGTTTGGAATTATTCCATGGAACCGCAACAACCATGGCAGCAGCAAAAGTAGAAATGGAAGACAACAAAGTTGAAGTAAAAAAAGATTCTAACGAGCCCGAAAATTAATAATGGCCTGTTTCTGGAATGTATAAGCATTTGAGATGCTTGTTTGTTATAATAAATTTACAGAATGTATATTTAAGATATTGTTTTAGTCTCAGGAGGAAAATATGAAATTTACACTGGATACGACATTGGGCACTTTATTGGATGACCCACAAGCGAAAAAAATTCTGGAACAATATGTTCCGGGATTGGCAGCAAATCCAATGATTGCAATGGCAAAAGGAATGACACTAACCATGTTACTTGCAATGCCGCAGGCAGCTCAACTAGGATTGACAAAAGAAAAAGTTCAATCTGTACTGGATGAAATCAATAAAAAAGTTCAATAAGTCAGAATAACCGACGTAAAACAGGTATTGACCTTGAAAATTTGGTCAATACCTGTTTTTATTGATTGCACGGTTATTTGATTTAAGGATTCAAAGACTTGTTGAACTTTCTGGAATGTATGGGGCATTGGAATCAATATTACCGACGAAGATTGGCAAATCTTTATGTCCTAATTGTTGGCGAATTGCCATATTCTCACCGAGATGGTACCAATAATGGTAAATTGTTCTTTGAATAAGATTTCCATAAGTTTTGGAAGACTCTTTACCATCAATAATAATTTGTTTTGAAAGAATCGCTGTTGTTAATGTATCTAACCAAGGATCAATTTCTTCGGTGATTTTCGTCCATTTTTCAAGCATTTCTTTAATAGAAGGCGTACTGGCAGGAGAACCAAAAGCAAATTCTGCTTGTATTTCTGGATATAAATAGTTTCCCAGTCGAAAAAAGAGAAAATATCGCTGCTCTTGCCAGGCGAGATGTCCGACATTCCAGCCAAGGCAATTCATTGGCAAAATTCGAGTTTTGCCATCCTTAACACTTACATTTTTTACAGATCTATGGAATTCACTACGCGTAAAACGCAATTGAGTAATTAAAGGATGGGCCATTTTTTCCTCCATATAAAGTCAGGATCATTGAAAAACAAAAAAGTTTCTTTTTAAAAATGTGTTGGCTAATAAACGCTATTTCGATTCAAGCTGCATATTGTAAACACGAAGATCATATTCCGAATAACAACAGAATATAATTTCAGCTATTGATTGTGAATACGCGGGAAAATATCGGACAGTATCAACTGCGATTTGAGCGGCCAAACGAATAGGGTAACCATAGACACCAGTGCTAATAGATGGAAAAGCGATTGAAGATACCATATTCTCCTGTGCAATTTCCAGTGATCTACGGTAACAGGAAGCTAATAGTTCTGCTTCATCAAAACTTCCACCGTGCCACACAGGTCCTACAGTATGAATTACATATTTAGCTGGCAAATTAAATCCCGGTGTGATCTTGGCTTCTCCTGTTTTACAACCTCCTAAAGGACGACAAGCCCGTAACAATTCAGGTCCGGCTGCACGATGAATTGCACCATCTACACCACCACCACCTAATAGAGACTCATTGGCTGCATTGACAATTGCATCCACTTTGAGTGTAGTAATATCTGATTTTATCGCTCTCAGGATTGCCATGGTTTCTTTTGATCCCTATAACCATATTCAATTATATAGCTATTTAGGATTGGATTTGAAAATCTTGTGGTTGATTAAATAATTTTAGGTTAGAAAAATAACTAAATTCTATTTATTTAAAAACGAACGTAAAAAGAGTTTCAGAGTTTTGAATCCCCAGTTTACGGATAAAAAAAATTAAAAAATGATAGATCTTTTTTGATCAATAAAATTTTCCTGACTCTACCTTAATCCTTCAAATAGGTCTGTTTCAATTTTTCTTCCCCCATTGACAAAGCTGTAAATTCGAATAAATGTGCCTTCACTAAAAAGAATTTTGTGTTTTTCCGCTGGCAATTCAAGGAAACCTTCAAACCCGGCTAACTGCGATTGATGACAAAGTATTGCGTTCCAAAGGGTGTTAAAATATTCTCCTGTATTAATCCTGGTGGTAATTGCCCATTCTTCCCAACCGAAATGATTGCGTATCACACCATCAACCTCCATATTCAGTCCACCAATCATCTTTTGCAGAGCATCCACCATTTTTTTTGAATCGACCATATGATAGTATTTCGGCACTCGATATGGAGATAGGTCGAAGGGGTCAACAAAACCTGGGTCCGCAGAATACACCAAAGCAGCACTTGTAAATTGCGAAATAGCTATGTGATCCGGATGTCCATAATTACCATCTAACGGAAATGTAATCACCACATGCGGCTGAATTCTACGTATTTGATGTGTGATTTTTGAAATAATCTCTTCTGGATTTGCCTTATCCACATCACCATCAATATAATCCAGGAAAATTGTTTCTTTGAGTCCAAGATGCGCGACAGCACATTTTAGCTCTGCTTCTCTGATTTTCCCCAAACCTTCCAGACCTGGGTTCTTTTCCGGAGGACCAGTCCAGCCGCGTTCACCCCGTGTTGCACAAATCAGAGTAGTTTCTACTCCTTCAGCGCTGTATTTAGCAAGTGTGCCCCCAAGCCCGAGAGATTCATCATCCGGGTGTGGAAATATTGCCAATAATCTTAAAATAGGTTTCAAAACTTGATTTCCTTTCTTCCTTTTCCGTTGCTGCTAAATACAACTACGACATTTTCCCGGAATATTGTTACCCTTAAAAGATTTTTTTTATTACTTACATTGATTTAAGTTTGGATAAGAGAACAACTAACCGATCCTGAGATTCCGTGGAGCCTTCCTCTGCTCCGGATTTAAACATACCATCGCGGTCTGCCACGGATTGGAAAACAGAAGTACTGGTCACCTTTGTCTTATTATTTTCACCGGCAAATTTAATTGTTTCCATCAGCACATGTCCCGGCATACCTTCAAATTCAAATGTGTATACGAGTTGAGTGGGTGGCGTAACGTCGTGGTAGACACCATGAAATGCATAGGTGTTGTTATCCGTATCTCTTTGAATAAATCGCCAGGAACCACCTGGAACCACATTCATTTGATCAACCTGAGTCGAAAATCGTCTTGGACCCCACCAATCTTTGATATAAACGGGATTTGTCATTGTGCTAAATACCAATTCAATTGGGGCGTCAAATTCCCATACATCAATAATCGAGTGCAAACCTGGTTCTGCTATCAGCGATTTTTTGTTGTGGTTTAACATCCAGATAAAACCGTATTTATCTTTTACTTGCCCGTGGGTCGCTCCCCAAAATTCAACTTTTAGCGGATAGAGAATTTCCCCACCATCCGAAAGTTTCTGGAAATACTGGTTGATCTCTTCAGAACTGTCACAATTTAATGTAAGCGTAATCACATTTCCGGGTACCAAATTGCCTGCAAAAATCATGTCGGATGCCATTAAGACCATACTGTTTTTAGTTAACATGGAATGCAGGATTCTCTTTCCTGCTTCTGGAGGCATTTGACTAGCGACAGGCGAGCCTTCTACTTTCTGTAATTCTAACTCGGCATCCAGGCTCTCTTTATAAAATGTCATTGCTTCTTCACAATTGCCATTAAATTTGAGGTACGGGATTATTTGTGCCATCTTCTACTCCTTTTAATTTCTATTGGATGGAGGACAACTCGTTACTTATTCACTTTTAAAAGTCAGGTTTATTTTTTCTAGTGCTTCGCTCAGGATTCTGATTCCTTTAGGACCCAAACCATGTAATTTTTTGATTTCAGAAAGCTTATAATTTTGTAATTGATGAAGTTCAGTAATGCCTTCTCCGGATAATGCCCGCCGGGCTGGATTCGAGAGTCCTTTTGGCCAACTCTCTTCTTTATCTTTTTTTATATCGTTTTTTCCGGGTTTCATTCTAATCAATATCCTTTCGTATCAACTTACTGATTGATCGATAAAAATTGTCATCTACGGCCAATAAATTCATACGGGACTTAAAAATATGTAAAACAATGTTTCCATAATTACGATTAAATTTTGCCTAAATATCAAACCCTAATAAATAGCAAATGGTCAAATACCATAAGAATATTTTCCAAAAGTTTCAATGCAAAAAACTGTAAAGGAAATTTCTCCTTGCAACAAGATTGATTAATTACGTTTAAATATAAAAAAATTATCAAAAAAGTTTTAAAAAAAATATGTTGTACGAAAAAAACAGTACCTAGTATTTTCTGTTCATTTCAGGTAGCAATGCTGATGTAATATTATTTCCATTTCGTTAATACTTTGATTGATTTTGATTTTATCTAGCCAAAAACAAATTTATAATATTTTGTATAAACAAATAGACCATCTTTCAAAAGGGTAAGGGTTTCCTTAATCAATTGATTTCACGCATTATTCTTTATTCTTTCAGTACTTGTTTTCTCAAAAAAAATCTGTTGAAAAACCCCACTGAATAGCATTTAATCAAAATAACTAACTTTTTTTCAATATCTTCAAACCTATCCTGATCACATTTTGGATAAAAGACTGCCTATTTGAAATAAAAAAGAGGATTAGGAGGCTTTGAAAGATTAGATCTTTGCCCCTTTGTTTTTTGGTTGGATAAGCTTTTGATATTAATACATCGATATTTTTTTTGTTTTTATACAGCAATGAGTCTGAAAGTTTATTTCTCCTGAGTTGAGTTCATTCAAAGCAATTACTATGACGAATTGCCAACATGGTTATATCGTCAAATTGTTTTTCCCCGGCAGAAAACTCCACCAACATTCTTTGAATTTGATCCAGATTTTCAGACAGACTATTTTCTTCGCAAAATATCGGAATTACAACTTTTTCGTCAAATGTCTTCCCGGAAAGGTTGATCGAATCAGTGATTCCATCTGTAAAAATGAATAAAACTTCCCCTAATGATAAATTGATTTTTTGAATAGAATAATCAATATCTGGCATTGCTCCTACTGCAGGTCCAGTTGGTCTTAAAACATGTTTTAGTTTCTTATTTGCAATGACCATTGGAGGAACATGTCCCCCATTTACAAATGTTAATTCGCCGGTTTTTACATCAAGAATCCCGAGGAAGACTGTAGCAAACATGCTTGTATCCCCATGCGTTTCAAAAATGTAATTATTAGTTAAGGAAATGGCATTTTTAATTCTATTTTCAGTTGAAATAATTTCTTCAGATCTGACGCGGGCATAAAAATCTATGTTTGACACTGCCCTGAGTAAACTTCGGAATAATGTCATAAATAATGCTGCACCAAGACCTTTATCACAAACATCCGCAACAACCAATCCAATCGTATCATTTGGCAATTCAAATACGTCAAAAAAATCTCCTGCAACTTCCCGGGCAGGCTTAAGGGTCCCAGCAATTTCCCAATTCTTGGGCTGAGGAATTGTTGTGGGTAAAAATCCTGCTTGAATCTCCCGCCCAATTTCAAATTCGCGTTCCAGGGCTTTACGATATAAATTCTCTTTTTCCCATAACCTTGCATTTTCCAGCGCGACACTCATTGAAGCAGCAAGAGTTTGTAAGAATCTTAATTCAGACTCCCCAAACGCATTTTCCTTTTCTATATCTTGCAGACTTAATACTCCGGTAACCTGGTCGCCCACAAACATGGGTACACCCATCCACGTCTTCGGTGTCACCGTATTAGGCAAGGTTGGTTGATTTCGTCGGGCAGCTTCTTCTGCGACGTTCGTTGAAACGAGAAGTGGTTTTTTTGTTTGAATAATCTGCGATCGAAATCCACCGGGTGGAAGATGTCCGGGTGCAAATATGCGCTGTCCTTTTTCAATGGCATAGCGATGTTCGACCGTATTCGATTCCGGGTAGTATGTAGATATCATGACGACCTGGGCATCAAATATTTCCCGAATCTTATCGCCGACTAAATTATAAATTTCCTGTACTTCAAGTTGTGATGAAAGCCCCAATTGAACGCTGCTGATAATCGAAAGTTTAGCTTCCCTTTGCAAAAGTGTTTGTTTCAATTTTGAAAATTCAGGCTCCGAAATAAATGGTTGGTCGTTCATAGCACCACCTCCTTGCGATGGTTTGACCAATCCCTATTTACTTGTTATACAAAGCCTTTCAACTGGTTTGCTATACCATTTTTCATTTTTTTGAATAATTTTCAAATGACGAAATGCAAATCTAATCCTCCGTTAGAATTGCGTGAGTCAACTTAAAAACGAATATTAAATTTGAGGAAAGGCGTTAATATCCATATATGCGAATTCCCACAGATGTCCGTCCAAATCTTCAAATCCTCGACTGTACATCCATCCAAAATCCTGAGTCTCACTGGATGGTTTTGCACCTGCAGAAAAAGCAATATCTAAAAGTTCATCAACTTTCTGTCTGCTATCGACGGAAAGGGATTTGATCACTTCTGTACTACTAAAAGCATCAGAAATGGATTTAGGTGTGAATGTTTGAAAAAATTTTTTGACAAGTAACATTACAAATATGTCTTCGCCAATCACCATGCTGGTGGCATTCTCATCTGTAAATTGAGGATTAAATGAAAATCCTAATTTGGTGAAGAACTCAACAGATCTCGAAAGATCTTCAACTGGCAAATTAACAAATATTTTCGTGGACATTTCATTTCCTTACCTAATCCGCATAGTATTTTAGTTTTCAGAATTATATAAAGGAAAGAGGAGCAGTTCCAATGACTGCATAAGATTTTTTTAATTAAACGTACATCTTTCAATCGAGTTGGATGTAATGACTGAATAAATCAAATATTAATTTCAGATTGAGTTTTTGCTTCGATTATTTCTTTTACTTTTTGGAAATTGTCTGGGTAGCAAAAAACCGCAATCGTTTGAGTCGGACTCCCCTTGAGAAGTATCGTGTTCTGCTTGTTGTGATAATTTATTTTGCGGATATCTTTCCAATTAACAAAGACAGACTGTTTTGTTTCTGCAATCATTCCTGCACCAATTACGGCAGGTTTTCTGGACAAAACACCCAGTACAAACGTTAAACCATTGATTTTTTTATTTTTCCTTGCCTGTTCTGGTAAGGTAAAGCAATGTACTCCTTGATCTGTTAAAGCAAAACCGACTTCATATTTTCCTCGGTACATCATTAAAATGATGATGTAAGTAAAAATAAAAAGAGCTGCGAGTAATATAAAAGCATAACCTGTATAAATGAGATTGTCGGGATCTCTTCCTATGATTAACATGACAATCAATATTCCAAACGGTATTCCAATCCCAATCGCTAATTGAGATAATATTGTTCGATTACTAAAAATTGTCACACTAATTTTCCATTCATAATTTTTTTTGGTTTCAGGTTCAAATTCCATAAATTCACTCCAATTTTGCGCCAATAAATTAATTCAATTTTTTTGATAAAGAGGGTTAATTTGCCATAAAATAAATTTCTTATTAGAAATAATTTATTAACCTCATAAATGATTTGGATGTGTTTTGATATTTTTATCAATCTGCTTTTCTGATTAGGACTTCCAAGATCAGGAAAACCAATTCTTCTGAATTACTTACAGCGGAAATTTGGATTATTCATGCCGCTGTTTATATCGGGTGACAGTCAAACCGATTAATCTTGAAACGACAACTGCCACGTACCCAATGCCCACAAATTGTTCAAGCATGATCACTGCTCTGGCAACTGAAGATCCGGGTAATATGTCACTAAGACCGGTTGCTGATAAATTTGTAAAACTAAGGAAAAGTAATTCGAGAAACGTATAAGTCTGTGTTGCACCGGAACCATTTACGAAGCTGCCGGGTAAAATGGTCTGACAAATAAAATATATATAAGCAAATCCCCATGCAAGTAGTGTGAAAGTAGATCCTGCAGCAAATAACTCGTCTTCCGTCACCTGATTATCTTCCATCATATATGCAATCAGACTACCAGCTGCATAAAAGTAAAGTAAGGCTTCAATAATTGATGACCAAACGATTAAAACCGTATTTAAATATACTGCAGATAATATTGCAAGAACAAAACCGGGAATGCCGAGCAACAAGGCAATGATTGTAAACCCGGGGCTGCGGTCGACAACCCAGACAACCAGAACCAAAACAATTAAACCAACTGCACTAATTAATGCTCTTCCAGTATGAACCCCATCGAAGATTGCATAAAGTATCAAAAGAAGCAATTGCGTGATTAACAGAAATGCTGAAGGATGAAAATTAAAAAGCACAGTTTTTACGCGTGAAGAAAACTTTTTTACTTTCATGCTTCGCGAACCATCATATCCCCGATACTTGAATTTGCATTAATATCATTTGATACATAAAAAAATTATAAGCTTCCCTCATGGGTTGTCAATTTATCCTGATTAAGAAAATAATTTCAAGTAATTTTCTTTTGGACTTTTGTGTGGATAAATTTTGCCCGTTAAAAAAAAAGCCAGGGATAATAATATCATCGCTTCTTATGAATTTTTGTTGATTTATTCCATTATTCTAATAAACTTCCCGTGATTTTTGTATTAAATTGAAAAGCAAGCCTTGCTTCCTGAATCATAGATTGCCCTACTGCAACATCAATGGATAAAGAATCAAGTCGGGACCGATACTCGTTTTTAAAATCGTCAAAATTTGAAATTTCCGGGAATTCATAAAATGAAATTCCTGTGTGATATTCCTCCGGGAACATTTTTAATACAATCTTTTTCATAGCCTGTCCTCCGGAGAGATCTCCCAAATAGCGCGTGTAATGATGCGCCACGAGTGCATAGTTCTTTTGATTATTAAGGAATCGAATTCTATCTACATACTCTTGGGTTGTCTGCAGAATCGGAATTGATTTCCAATCCTCCTTTCCGAAGAATAAATTTAGATCTTTGGAAAGGCGTAAAGACCGGAATAACTCAGGAAAATATATTTTTTGTAATTCGGGATCGTTATATAGCACTTCTGGATTCTCTTCCATTGCTGAATAAATATGAAAAAGCTGGAGTAGAAAATTACGATATTGTGATATTGAAAGTTTTCCGGAAAAAAATACTCGGATAAATGGTGTGCTTTCTGCGGTTCGATGTGAATCCTGCGTACCTTCCCGCAGTTGTAAGGATAAGGGGGGATTGAGCATGAAATTTCTCCTTGAAAAAAGTTGTTTACAAAAAAGATTTTCTTACATGGAAAAAATCTTTGAATTCGATTGGCACCCAAAAAATTATAACATTTTATTGTGATTATTAAGATAAAAATTATCCAATATTTGAAATATCAAAATTAACTCATTATTCTTATTTTTGGAACAACCATTGTTTGATTTTGATTATTAAATTAATGATCAAAATTCTTCTTAGATAAAAACTCTGGCTTTACGTTATAAACAGGTTCAAAAATCGATCTGGGAAATAATAACTGGGACCGATTGTTGAAATAATTTTTGTATTACAAACGCTTTAAACGACTGATTCTTAAGGAAAGTTTAATAACCGAAAATATGAAAAATAACTCAAGGATGATAATGAATATAATGAATCCAATGGATTTTGTACTGTTTTGGAGAAAGCTAATTGGAAAAAGAAACAACGGAATGAAAATATAAAATCCGACCAATATGCTTTTATATTTTGTTATTTTTGATTCATTGTCTGTGTAAATCTCAGGTTCGTCTTCTCCTCGCATCGGTGTCCGAAAATAATGTCTGCCAGACATTTCACCAATATGTTCCCATCCTGAATCCTCAAAAACTTGAAGATAATCATCCAGTTTTAGATTGTAACCATCTTTATAATCTATTCTATAAATAGTATCCCGGGTTTCCTTTCGTTGAAATTCATAGCTATTGATTAACCCGATTTTTGATAGTTGCCAGCCTTCATTTGCTTTTTTCCTGAGCCATTCTTCTTCTTTATCATCATCCCATACCCAGAACCATTTCCGGACTTTTTCAATCTTTTCGTTCATTTCGACTTCTCTCTAAATTAAACTAAAAAGCTTTTTACTTGAACGCCATGATTTAACATCATTTCAATCCGTTCAATTTGTCTTGACAAAACAGTTTTCCCTTTAGATGTAAGTGAATAAGTTTTCCTGCGATCTATTTCAGAAACCTTTGTGATTAACTTTTCTTTTTCCAAAGTAGTGAATGCACCATAAAGTGTTCCGGGACCGATTTTCACCATTCCATTACTGAGAGATTCTACTTTTTGCATGATTCCATACCCATGTAATGGTTCCACCAGTGCGAGTAGAATATAGTAAGTTGATTCGGAAAGGGGAAGATACTTTGAGTATTCGTCTTTTTTTGGCAACTTGCGCTCCCTAAAACAAAACTATATCGAAAAATGATATAACGTATAATGATATATTACAGCGCGATATATCGTTTGTCAATATAGGATTTCAATAAGAAGGAATTATTTTTTATTAATTAGTCATCCAAAGTCTAAAAGATTAAAAAAACTGCACCCCATAAAGTTGGGCAATGACTTTGTGGGGTGCAATGCAGAAAATGAAGCATTTATTCTTTGATTGTTATACTTCCTGATGATAGGCTTTTAAGAGTTGATCTGTTTCTATCTTTGTCATTTGAAGCATGGCATTCATCACCCTACCAGCTTTAACACGATCTTTACCTCCTAATAACTCTCCAAGAATATTGGGAATAATCTGCCAGGAGACACCAAACTTGTCGCGCAGCCAACCACATTGCTCAATTACACCACCTTCTGCTAATTGATTCCAATACAAATCCACTTCTGCCTGGGATTCACATTTGACAAAAAGGGAAATTGCAGGAGTAAATTGATATGCAGGCCCACCATTTAAGGCCATAAATTGCTGGCCAAACAGTTCAAATTCCATCGTGATAACCTGCTCATTTTGATCCGGACCTGCATTTTCAAGTCTTTGCGTTGATAAGATTTTTGAGTCTTTGAAAATTGAAGTATATAGAAGGACCGCTTCTTCAACCTGGTTATTGAACCATAGACAAGGTGCTATTTTTTGCATTTTTTCCTCCGAATAGGATGCTTGATTTCGAGAATCATCATTCACCTAAGAAAATACTCAATGGATGTTCAGTGTTTTTGATTTTACAGAATTCTCATAGGCAGGAAATGCATTGTATAGCTTTAGTTGGGAAGAATGGGATTCCAGATATTTTTTATGTAAGTGATTAAATAAATTTTGAACAAAAATTTCGGATTTCTCGACCCCAATATTTCCAAAATTTGCGTTCTAAACTTATTCAATTACTTTATTTAGATCACTTGACTACAAAAATAGAAATACCTTCTTTGATTAACGATTATGATTTTCAATTTTTCGGATTTTTTCTTACGTATGTGCAGATTACTATAGATTCCAACGATAATAACTACCACCGAAAAATAGAACGAGGCAAATTCACTGAAAAATTTACTTACATTTTGCCATCGGTCTGAAAAAATATACCCCAATCTGCCATAAAAAAGAACTCACAGGTTTTCACCGGTCAGATCATAAAACAGGAAGAGGGGATATGGAAAAACGGTTGCCAGAAATCAGATTTACATCAGGAGTAAACGCAGTAAGCTAGAATCGCGTGAGTAAGAATGCCCAACCACCCTGGCGATTGAGATCGATTTGGATTGGTGTCAGACCGTTTTTCGGGAAAATCGCTTTCCAATCCATTCTTTGAATCCTTCTCTTGTGATGATATTTTGTCAAATTAGGTTGTGTGAGTATCATATTAAATAATGTCGAACTAATAGTAATAAAAGGAATGGAAATATTATGCAAAAGCGTCAACTAAATCAGAAAGAAAATGAAGAGCAGGAAAAAGACAACCCGGCCTTGAGTAAAATAATCGAGCAGAATATTCGTACCATCATTCATTTGCGTACAAAATCAGCGAGAGAACGAGGACTCCAGGACAGGATAGCAGATGTTATCACCTCTTTTTCAGGACGGATGATTTTTGCTTATATTCATATTGCATGGTTTGGAATATGGATTCTGCTTAATACTGGAATATTCGGTATTCGAGTTTTTGATCCATTCCCATATGGGTTATTAACCATGATTGTTTCACTGGAAGCAATATTTCTCTCGACATTTGTACTGATCAGCCAAAATCGATTGAGCGAAGAAACGGAAAGTCGTGCTGATCTGGATTTGCATATTGGATTGTTAACCGAACATGAGTTAACACGTGTGCTACAGATGTTAGATGCAATTCAGAAAAAGCTAGGAGTGATAGATTATAAAAACAAAGAATTGGTAGATCTGGAAATGGAGACCAAGCCGGAAGATGTTTTGGCGGAAATCCATCGTCTTCAAACACATGAACGCACCAAAAAATTGCCTTTATCAGCAAAAAATAAATAACATCGCACAATAAAAAAATAGATGGTAAGAATCGCATTTCCGGTTTTATTCAACCTGGAATCGATTTGCTACCATTAATGAAAAAGTAAGTAATCTTTTCAAATAGATTTGTTGTGTAGATTATTCGATTATTGCAGACTATTTTTGTTGGAAACCCATTATATGGTTTGGATTTAAATCGTATATGATTTGAAAGTACCAATGAACTCATCTATGCGATCCCATCGTTATTCAAAAAGACCGAGTGTAATTAACATATTAATGATTGATGGATTACTCCAGCCTATTCCCAAAGAAAGATCTCTTTGAACTTTACTTTAGTACATGATATTGTTTCTATAAACTCTTAAAAAAATAATGGACTACGCAACCTTTTTTCTGTAAATTCGAGTTAGAAATATCCATCGTTCTTTAATAATCGAATGACTTGCCAGTACAGTAATGCTTTCCGATCTGCCACTCCTCACTCGTTTCCATCAGTAAAGCAGAAACTAACCTGAGACATGAAGCCTCGTTTGGAAAAACACCGACCACTCATGTTCGTCTCTTGATCTCTTTGTTGATCCGTTCCAGACTGTTGGTTGTCCGAATGGATCTTCGATGTTCAAGAGGGAAATCAAACACAGTAAACCCCTCAGAAAGATTTTCTTCCAACCAAGCTGATAACCTGGGTGCTGTGACGGCGTATTTCTGGATGGCTGCTTGAAGGAACTCCTCTGCGGTCTTGCGATCTGGCGCATTGAACATGGACCGGATATCCGCAGCCACCTCATACCTCATGGCTTGTTTGGGCACATAAGCACCAGCATTCTGCTGAAGATGAAATTGGCATCTCTGCCATGGAACACTACCCAAAACTGCCCTTCTGGCTGCACCTAACCCCAAATGATCATCACTTGTCACTAATTTCACACCATTCATTCCGCGATCCTTCAGCCCTTTCAAAAACGTTTTCCAGTGGGTTTCGTGTTCACTCAATGACACGGACACCCCTAAAACCTGCCTTTCACCCGCTGGTGTTATGCCTGAAGCCACTAAAACAGCGGCATCCCGGACCTGCCCAGCTTCGCGAACTTTCTCATAACGAGCATCCACATAGAGATAAGTAATCTCCCCAAGCGGTCGTTCTCGCCATTCCTGCAATACTTCATCCAGTTGTGCAGTTGCCCGACTGACTTGCATGGCCGAGATTTCAACCCCACAAAGCTGTTCGGTAATTGCTTTCACTTTCCTGGTTGAGACTCCCTGAACATACATCTCAGCTAGGGTAATCAGTAATGCTCTTTCACTCCTCAAACCTTTTTCAAGAGCTGATGGGTAAAAGCCACCCTCCCGTACTTGTGGCACTGCGAAGGTGATCTCACCCATCCGGGTCCGAACAGTCTTTGGTTTGTACCCATTCGCGTGACCTTTCCGATCCTCAGTTCGCTCATATTCTTCAGCTTGCAAGTACTTTGACCGTTCGACTTGCATGGCCTGATTGATTAGCACCCGCATCATTTCAGGTACAGCCTCTAATCCTTTTTCCACTAATTCGTTTGCAAAGGTATAATCATTTTGGTGAGTCATTTCAGTCTCCTTTTTTGGTTTGGTTACCTTTAGGATACTTCTGACTCACCGCTTTTGTTAAGGTTCAGCATTTTACAGAAAGAATGTTACACCAACAAATAATGTCTCTCGCATGAAATATTGTTCGTTAAGTAGGTTTACAAAAATTGTAGAATATCTTTTAAGAAATATAATCTTTCACTTTAAAATATTTAACAAGCATTGCCTTAATTTCTGCAACCATCGATAACACTAATGCACAATTCATCAATGCATCAATCAACCAACAAAAGGATTATCCATGTTTTCACAAAAAAATTAAGTACTGTTTGTTTACCTGTTAGCTTGGGCATTTTCGATCGGTAAAATATCATTTTCTATAACATGGAAGTTCGAGCAAGACTTGGCTGATTTTGATTTTTCCGAATAGAAATATTTTCAACCGTAAACTGGCTTAATATTTACAAACTTATTTTTTCGACTATAAATCTGATTGGCTAATGTAAACCTGGTTCATAATTTTTCATATTTTCACAGTCTCATTTAATATTAGTTTTTTCAGACCATTTTAATTTAAGGTTATTGCTTCAAATAAATTTTTTTCTTCCAAAGTAACCGGATTCAAAATTGGAGCACATTAAAGAATGGGGTTTATCAGAACAAAAATTTACCATGATCCAAACCCAATTTTGAGTATCTATTATCTGCTAATTTTTGAAGTAATATAAGCAGCATCTTTCCCGACTCCACCCAGTAAGGATGAACTCAATCCGGATTGAAAAAGGAGACCCAAGAAATACAAACCAGGTGTGTCTTTTACTACACCACGTGAATGGATTGGATATTCATTCTCATCAAAAATAGGGAGCTTAATCCACTCAAAATATGGGCGGTAGCCGGTAGCCCAAAGTACCCCTTCTACGTCCAGAATTTGACCATCCTCCAATTTTGGAAATCCATCTTGGATGTCTGCTACTTTGGGACTTAGCTTAACACCAGATGAAGCGACTTCATTTCGGGTTGCTCGACCCAAAGGTGTGCCATGATGGTTTCCTTCCGCCTGAATCTTTTTTCCAATGGGTGTATCAACCGTTAGTAAGTGGGTCATGATCCACCAAATCAAATGGCCATTGAAAACTTTTCCTAGGGGAGAATTAGCAGGTACCCGCCCAACATCCCGACCGGCCAGCCAAACTTCTTTTCCATTATTTGCCAGTTCTAAAGCAATCTCAGCACCAGAATTACCTGCTCCTACGACCAAAACTTTATTCACCGGAAATTGGCTTGTGTCATGATATGAAGCAGAATGCATTTGGATGATTCTTTTATCCAGTTGTTCAGAAAAACCTGGGATAAATGGCGTCTGAAAAGGTCCTGTTGCCACAATGACATTTTTGGCACGAAAACGCGTAGATCCTGTTAGTATCTCATAATCATCATCATTGTAACGAAGACTTTCCACCTTCGATGAATGTCGAATTGGCAGATGAAAATGACGAGCGTATTCTTCCAAATAATCTGCAATCTCATCTTTGGATGGCAGGTAATTTATGGTTTTAGAATAGGATAATCCCGGGAGACTATCAAATTGACTTGGCGTAAAAAGCCGAAGACTTTTCCAGCGTTTGCGCCAGGAGTCTCCGGTACGTTCATTTTGATCCAATATGACAAAATTCTCTCCTTGTTTGGAGAGAAAATATCCGGCAGCCAGGCCGGCTTGCCCACCTCCAATGACGATGGTGTGAAAAACCTCTTCAAGGTCATGTTTCGGAAACATTTTCTTAGCTCCTTTCACTAATCATATTGAATACATCATTACTGTAATCAATAAAGATATGATATAATCAAATTGACAGGAGTCAAGAATCTATGAATCCAAAAACTTATACAAAACGAAAATATGATTCATCCAGGCGCAAATTAATGGCTCTTGAAACGCGCAAACAAATTTCAGAGTCAGCACGAGGTTTATTTTTCGAGAGGGGATATGTTGGTACGACAATCGAGTCAATTGCACAGACATCTGGCGTATCAACAGAGACGGTATACGCAATCTTCCAGAACAAACGCAACATACTATCACATATATTGGATATTGCGGTTGGGGGAGATGAACTTCAAATTAAACTTGTGGATCGGCCTGGTCCGCAAGCAGTTTTACATGAAACTGATCCAGCTCAACAGATAAAAATGTTTTCACGTGATATATCCAAAATTCTCGTTCGCGCTGCTCCGGTTTTTGAGATTTTGCGATCCACTGCCAAATCCGATGATGAAATTGCTGGATTGCTAAAAAATCGCCTCAAAGGTCGCATGGAGAATATGAAAGTTTTTGTCCAACAAGTCGATAAGAATCATGGCTTACGTGAAGGATTGAGTGTCCAGTCTGCAGCGGAACTGGTCTGGACGATTACCAGTCCGGATGTCTTTCTTTTATTGACCCGTGATCAAGACTATTCACTGGAAAAGTATGAAAATTGGCTGGAATTAACGTTGGGTCGTTTGCTCTTAAATTGACATTACCCAACGAAATTGGGATTAATTCACAAATATGGATGCAATTTTGATGAGCATTTATTTATTAAAAACATTTAAGATTTTGGTTCTTATTCAGATTTGGCTTTCATGGCATCCAGAACACGGGTCGAATAGATTAATGCAGATCCAGTCTTAACTTGAATTGCTACCCCAAGCGCTTCGATAATTTCTTCCTCAGTTGCACCGTTCTTGAGTGCTGCATCGGTGTGAACAACAATACAACCATCGCATTGTACAGATACTGCCACTGCAAGGGCGATTAGTTCACGTGTTTTAGCATCCAGAAGGTTTGTTTTTTTAGCGGCTTCACCAATCATTCGATATCCTCGAACAATTTCCGGACTATTGCGGCCAATTTCGACAATACCTTCGAGTACTTGTTTATGATATTCATTCCAATCGATCATCATTGTTTTCTCTCCTTTTGGGTCAGTGTAACATAATCGGGTTATTAAGATAAAAACGCTTGTCCATAAAGACGAGAGTTTTTATGATCAAGTTCACTCAAATCTCAATTCTAATGTTGTTCCTGGGAACTCTTCTGCATCTCCTTCAGCACTGTCTTTAATAGAGTAAAAAACACCATCACGAGGTTTGGGTGGAGATTATTTAGTAAAAAGTTTTATAGGAATACTACAATTTTACTGATGTTGTGTTCCAATCCGACAGGATTATTAATAGCAAAAACAGCTTTACTCTTCGCATGAAAACCATACAGAATAATTTCGGCGCAACCTTCCTCAATTCGGAAGAACTGATTGAGCTGGTGCATTCACATATCAATATTTTCTACACAGCCAATCATTATTTCTTTATTTTTAACAATTCTGAATTTGCCACCTTTTCGTATAATTTCGAATTGTGGTTTGTTGCAACTTACCATTGCCTGTAAACTGATAAAGTATGAATTTGCTTGGGACTAAAAGTTAGGTTTCTCTAAAATATTCGTTATTTACTGGAATTATGGTGCGCAAATTCCCAATTGATTAGCTTTTCGAGTACTTCATTTACATAATTGGCACGAAGATTCTGATAATCCAGATAGTAAGCATGCTCCCAGACATCAATCGTGAGTAATGGTTTCATTCCTATTGTCAAAGGATTATCTGCATTACCGGTCTTTATCACTTTCAGGGTGTCTCCGTCTAAGACAAGCCAGGCCCAACCGCTCCCGAACTGAGAAAGTGCTGCACTTGCAAGTTCTTTTTTACATGCGTCGATACTTCCAAAGGAGGATTCCATATGTTTTTTGAGAGTTGCAGGGGGTTCTCCTCCACCCTTTGGAGTCAAACTTTTCCAGTAGAATGAATGGTTCCAGGTCTGGGCAGCATTGTTGAAGATTGCTGTTTTTTCTGGCTTTTTTGCAGTGTTCTTGATGATCTCTTCCAATGACATTTCTGAATATTCTGTCCCTGAAATGAATTTATTCAGGTTGTCTACATAGCCTTTGTGATGTTTCCCATAGTGAAAACTGATCGTTTTGGATGAGATAACTGGTTCCAATGCATTTTCAGCAAATGGAAGCGGGGGTAAAACGTGAGGTAGTGGTGCTTGTGGCTCGGGTGACAAATTACTTGAGTCTATCTTTTTCATATCGGTCTCCTTTTAGTAAGTAATTGACAATATATATTGTAGTTTGTTTTCTTTAGTTGGTGAGCTATATATAAAGGGGAAAAAAATATTCTCTGAAAGCGGAGGTCGGCAATTATTCCAGATTCTTCAGAATTTTTTTTCCTGATCGTCTGGTTGATTAACAGCTTTTGAAGAAAGAATCGGTAAAAAAATTAACTTGAGTCAGCATTAGCGTGGTCTTGTGCCAATCACTGCTGTTCAGATTATGGCTCAATACATGAATGGGTACACCGAAAAAGAGGTCGATAACCTGTCTTCTGCCAACCACACCTGGATTTCGGGAAGGTCTGGAATACTTACAAATGGGTTTATTTGCCCAAGTTCAGTTTTCATCGCAGCGCGTATTTGCATTGGAATTGCGTTTTTTTTCCATAGATTTGCTACAATTTGCACGTTCTGGGTGAATCCTAATATCATTTTACGCATCAGCCTATCAGATTCCGGTATTACTACTCTCCACTGCTTTTGTTGATGTTTTCAGGTTGGGGCGATTTATCAACATCGATTATTTTTACTAAACTTGAGCCTTTGGCAGGATATTGTTTGCAAGGCGATTTTCCATCAGGTGAATTTTGGTTGGAATATATCCCCCGTTTTTCCGCACATTTTGAAATATTGATCACTCTTGAGATTTCAGATCAAAGGGCAGATCGACACGCCGGTATATTACGCTATCAATTCACTGATTCCGAAAAAATGCAGTTTATTTGTCAGATGTCTTAATTGGTTATGCTTTTCTTTTTTTCGGTTCTTATGTCGTTTAAAATTATCCCGGCTAATGAATCGTAAAGGTAGCACCTCACGTGACCTATCAAATGGTGATCGTTCATAATGTCGTGCTTTAGGCTATTTTCCCCGCCTATTTTTACTCCCGGTTGTTGCTGTGAATATTTTTGTTCTCAAAGCATTTACGTCAATGTTTGGAATCATCTTTATTTCTTAATTTTTGAAAACCCCATTCTTTATCAGTTTACGAAATGCAAGCAAAACCCATCCATAACATCCCAATTGATGGTCTACATATTTTGGATGGGTTTTTACGATTATTTTTTTCAATACATTAAATAGAATTTTATTTTAACGATAGCCGGGTCGCAAACATTTATTAATTTGGGCATCCACCTACTGGTGCGGGAATGATATCGCCTGCATGTTTGCTGTGCCCATTCAATCCATTAACACTTATTGTGATCTCGTTGTAAGGATTTTTCTTACTGCTGGTAGCATGACAGATCGTGATTTTGTCATCGATAGTTTTCACAGGACTATTCGGGCAACCATCATCCGGTGCGGGGATAATATCACCTTCGTGTGAAACATGTCCATTTAATCCGTTAACACTTACGGTAATCTCATTATAAGGATTCGTTTCACTGCTGGTAATATGACAGATCGTTATCTTACCATCGATAATGACTAAAGGACTTGACGGGCAACCACCAACTGGTGCGGGGATAATATCGCTTTCATGTGTGACATGGCCATCCAGTCCATTTGTATTTACTTTGATTTCTTCATATGGAGAAGTTTCATTGTCAGTAGCATGGCATATCATGATCGTGTTCTCCACAACAACAAGAGGACTGGTTGGGCAGCCGCCTTCTGGAGCGGGGATGATATCGCCTACATGGTCACCATGACCATTTAAGCCATTAATGCTAATTGTGATCTCGTTATAAGGATTAGTTTCGTTTCCGGTACTATGGCAAATCGTGATCTTATCATTTTCGACAACCAATAAATTGGTTGGACAGCCACCTACAGGTACCGGGTAGATGTCATTTGGGTGTCCAAGATGTTCTTTGACATTTGTACTGTCGATGGAAATTTCTTCGTATGGAATCTCGGAATCACCAGTTGCATGACAGGCAGTTACCGGTGTACTGGTGTTACAACTCGTGAGTATGGTCATCGTAAGAATTAAGGCAAACCCAAGTATTTTGATAATTTTTTTACTGTGAATTTTCAATTTAATTTCCTTTGATTAGTTTGTGCTATTTATGACGTTTCGAACAAAAGGTTCGAATTTTCTCAATTGGGTGTCATTGTTTAATTCATAAAAGTTTCATTGAATGACACATCTGTTCCGATAGATGTTGCAGATCATATTGTTTTGTGAGAATTCAAATGAGAGGAATCAACAGACGACACCACTCGTGCTAAAACAGGGATTGAATTTTAATCCCTAATAATGTTTAGTTTTCTTCTTCTCACAGAAAACCTTACATTACCATCTTATACGAAATAAGCTATCTATGTCCTTGATAATATATCTCGAATATCTATAATTTTTAGAAACCATATTTGTTATAAAAATTATGGTGTAAACAATAACCACCTCACTTTACCAGAAAGTGGCTTCCGAACTTTTTTCTTCTTCATCTGATATTTACACGAAAACCTTTTATTTCTTTTGTGGGATGATGGTTTTAGCATTTATACAGTGACCATAAGTTGAAAACCTTGTCATCGACATGATTCAAAGAATAACTACAAACCTTTAGAATAAATTCAGTGGAAATCTCAAAAACCCAAGACAATTCTGATAAATTCCCAATTCAAAGCTGCGTAGAAACCTGGAGTATGGTGATCCCCTGGATGGGCTTTCCTTTGGCAAAATTGCTTGCAGATGTTGAACCAACTTCAGATGCAAAATACGTCCGATTTGAAACCATATACGACCCGACTGAAATGCCTGGGCAAAAGCAACCTTTATATCCTTGGCCTTACCAGGAAGGTCTTCGTATTGATGAAGCGATGAATGATTTGACCAAATTGGCAACCGGCCTGTATGGTGGCGAATTCCCACCCCAAAATGGTGGAGGAATTCGTTTGGTCGTGCCATGGAAATATGGGTTTAAATCAATCAAGGCAATTATTAAAATTGAACTGACCAGTGAACAACCAGCAACCATGTGGAGTACAATTGCTCCTAATGAATACGGGTTTTAAGCGAATGTAAATCCAGAAGTGCAGCATCCGCGCTGGAGTCAACGATCTGAACGAAGAATTGGTGAATTAGGGCGACGCGATACATTAATATTCAATGGCTATAGTGATCAGGTAGCATATTTATACGAAGGTATGGATTTAAAGGTAAACTATTAATGATGAATTCGAATTTTGCAGTCGGGTCGAATTTAAAATCAAATAATGGCATACGTGTGAGGCCAAAGGTAAATTGGCTCCGTATTGGCATTCATGTTCTTGGGTTATACCCTTTGGCAGAATTGGTTTTTCTTTATTTTTCCGACCAGCTTACGGTCAATCCAATTCAATTTGTTGAACAATTTTTAGGCCGGGCTGCCTTAAATCTCCTGTTGGTTACGCTTTCAATCACGCCGTTCATAACGGTCACGGGTTGGAAACAGCCAGGGAAACATCGTCGTGCGCTCGGGTTGTATTCATTTCTCTATTTTGCCCTGCATTTTGTCACGTTTGCTGGCATTGATTATGGCCTGGATTTCAAAGAAATCATTCGCCTGACCGCTGAAAAACCTTTTATTTTCGTTGGTGCATTTGCCGGGTTGATTTTATTGATACTCTCGATTACATCCTTTAAGTTTTGGATGAAAAGACTTGGAAAGAATTGGAAGCGACTTCATAAATTCGTTTATTTGGTTGGTGGTTTGGTGATTTTGCATTATGCCTGGGCAATCAAGGGGTCTTTAACTACGATGAGTGGAGATATCATCAGACCTTTATTGATGGGAAGTCTCTTATCACTTCTAATGTTTCTGAGAATCCCACTAATTCGAAAGAGAATTATTGCTTTACGCATGAAAAAAAGAAATGGTCCAGAAAACCTTTGAGAAATCTGAATTAAATACACCTGTGTTGTGCAATCCGATACGGAAAGAGAGTGAAGTACCGAACGAAAAAATCTTTTCAAAAATCTCTTTGAAGGCAACACATTCCCAGGATAGGTTTTTCAAATGGCGTATCGCCTTCTTGCAGGTAAAGAAAATCCAATTGGGTTCTATGGTTGTTTGACATATTTGGGGGAGAACAGGAATGTTGTGGGTCACAAAAGACAATAAAATTATTTTGCACTTTGATTTTGTGGGGTCACAAGGTCAAAAGGTTGTCCTACTCCCAACGGAAAGTCAACGCAATAATCACCACACCAACCAGGAGAATGCCACTTAACACAGCCATTTCCAGAAAATGTTCGCCAAAGCTTTCTCCCAACCACAATCCCAATCCCAATCACAATTGCAGCAATTGCGGATGTTGAGATATCCATTTGTCCATAACCACCAAATAGCGCTTGTGGTTCATTTCCAAATATAAATCCAATTAAAAGTAACAGCACCGGACCAAAAAGTAATGTAAAAAAATACATTCATCGGTTCGCGTATATATAGCTTTGTTTGATAGATCGCTAACTTCCAAAAAGCATGCATTACGAACCTCCTAATCCCACATTTCTTTCCCGGTAATTCTTAAAAACACATCTTCCAAAGTGGGTTGTTCAGAATGCAAATTACTATACTGCACTCCCGATCCATCCAGGTTATTGACAACCTTGCTGATAAGCCCTTCTTTTTTTTCGCTCCGTTTGGGCATAACATTCTAAAAATTTCTCCCTTGTAAACCTGGAAAGAAATCCCATCGACAGCACGTACTCCCGGGTAAAGCTTAACCAAATCAATTACTTCAACAGCATTTTCTTTTTTTGAATTCATTAAAATCCACTAATCTTGAAACTGTGGACGATTTCTCTTCTAAACATAATTTCCATCTTCGCTTGTTTCATTTTTACTGCTCGTAGATGGTAGGTGATCCATCAAATTGGAAACAATTTTCCCTTCGGGGAATTGTCGGGTCAAATTTGACAGTTATTCACGGACTTCTATAGCAGATTCAATGCCGATGGTTTGTATAGCTTGAAAACTCAAATCTTTCTCTGAAATTGCAACAACCAGATTCAGTAAATCCGACCCCTTATGAGTGATAAGAAGTGGGTTGCGCCGACGGTCTTTTGGATCTCTTCCGCGCTTTACCAGGCCTTTTTATTCGAGTGTGTCTATAGAGCGAACCAGTAATGAAGGGTCCATTCCTGTTCTTTGATTGAGTATGCGGATTGTAAAAGTTTCGGATTGTAACATCTGCAAAATTTCATATTGAATGCTATTGATTTTTTCACTGTTTACTTTTAATCGTTCTTCAATTCCCTGGGTAAAGAATTTCAACAGCAATGCTGAAAAAATTCGGATTTCATTTGATAAATCAATAAGATTTGGTCTGTTCATAATGCCCCTTTAATTAGAAGGATTTCTTTATTTATGTTAGGTATTAATTTGAGCCGCTTGAACTGGAACAAAAAAATCAATCAAAAAAAATTTTGATCTGGCAGGATGTTTACATCAGTAACGGGTTTATGCAGCAAAAATCATCGCTCTTAAACAAAAGCTTGGTGCAGCGAATGTCTGGAATAATCAGGAATAGGAAATTAATGATTAGGAACCCATAAGGTCAAGCGGAATAGATTGACTGTATTTCACATTGTTACCAAAAACATTGTACAAAACATAATACAAGCAGGTTATTGAGTTGAACTAATACGATTTCAGTATGATAATAGTTTATAAGTCAACTACCGAGGGTAACCATGAAGAATACGCGCTTAATTACAATTTTTATAATCGTTTTTATTGATTTGCTTGGATTTAGCTTAATATTACCGCTGCTTCCTTACTATGCCGAGTCTTATGGTGCTACGCCAGCGATTGTCGGATTGTTAGTGGCGTCTTATGCAGCAGCTCAATTGGTTGGGGCTCCTTTACTGGGTCGTCTTTCAGATCGTTATGGACGCAGACCGGTCCTTTTGATTTCGGTAGCAGGAACTTTTTTTGGTTTTTTGCTTTTGGCTTCCGCAGATCCGGTTGGCCGGTTTCTGTCGAATATTTTTGCCCCCCAGGCAGCCAATATTTTTATTATTGGTGTACTTTTCTTCAGTCGAATTTTAGATGGGGTGACAGGTGGAAATATCACAGTTGCGCAGGCGTATATTTCTGATATTACGGATGAAAAGAATCGTGCAAAGAGTTTAGGATTAATCGGTGCAGCTTTTGGATTGGGATTTATTATTGGTCCTGCAGTAGGGGGAACGCTGAGTCAGTGGGGTTATAACCTTCCAGCATTTGTTGCTGCAGCAATCTCTTTATTAAATCTGCTTTCGATCTTCATCTTTCTGCCAGAATCCCTTACAGCTGAACTTCGTGATTTCGGACTTCATCGAAAACGAACGCCGTTTACCGGAAAAGCGCTTTTTCAGGCTTTACAAAGACCGATCATTGGCCCATTATTGCATGTCCGGTTTTTTTACGGTATGGCTTTTGCTACCTTTCAAAGTATTTTTTCTCTTTATGCACAATCAATCGGTTTGAGTTCTCAAACGACTGGATACGTATTGGCTTTTGTTGGATTGCTTTCGGTTATTGTTCAGGGTGGTTTGATTGGAATTCTTACAAAACGTTTTCGCGAGAACTGGCTAATTATCACTGGGCTTTGGCTTATGTCCGGTGCATTATTAGCATGGGCTTTTACCACAAAGCTTGGATTATTGCTGGTGGTTTTAATCCCATTATCGCTGTCCGGTGGGGTATTAAACACCGTAATTCAAAGTGCTATTACAAAATCTGTGAGCAGGGAAGAGGTGGGCGGAATGTTAGGGATTGCTGGATCGCTAGAGGCGATTACGCGCGTTATCGCCCCTTCGCTTGGTGGGTACTTGCTTCAAAGATTGGGTATATGGGCACCTGGGATCTTTACTGCACTACTCATGGCATGGGCAGTTACTTTTGCTTACCGTAAAATAATTATTCCAGGTAATCGCTTGCGATTGGCGGTGGAAAATGAGGGTTTTCGTGCGTAAAAAAATTCGTTTTTTTTCTATTTTGTTGGTGTTCGTCATCGTGATTGTAACAGTGGGGTTTGTGGTCTGGGGCGAAACGCCATCCCAACCCATGCCAGAAGCACTGACTTCTTTACAATCAGATAGTTTTGTAAATGTTACACCTGGGAAATGGATTACATTTTCACCAGTGAGGTCTCAACCAACGACGGGATTTATCATTTACCCTGGTGGCCGTGTGGATTACCGATCCTACGCACCAGCAGCACATCAGATTGCATCACAAGGTTTCCTGGTGATCATTGTTCGTATGCCACTTAATCTGGCAGTAATAAACCCTGGCGCTGCGACTGATATCATATCAGCTCATCCAGAAATTACACAATGGAGTATTGGGGGCCACTCTTTAGGTGGTGCGATGGCGGCCAATTTTGCCAAAAAAAATCAGGAATTAGTCCAAGGGCTGGTACTCTGGGCGGCGTATCCTGCTTCTAGTGATGATTTGTCGGATTCTGGATTGAGTGTAATCTCGATCTATGGAACATTGGATGGATTGGCCACACTGGATAAAATTAATTTATCAAGATCATTGCTACCTGCGGACACAACTTGGCTATCAATTACCGGGGGCAATCATGCTCAATTTGGGTGGTATGGCGATCAGTCTGGTGACAATCCGGCAAAGATATCACGTGCAGACCAGCAAGACCAGATCGTTTCAGCAACAATTTCGCTATTGGAGAATCTCAATTGATCTATCGACATAAGTTTAGGGTTCATTCCGCACTCACGCAGGTTGCTGAATTTCACAGCCGTTCTACCAGTATGCCCGCCATAACACCGCCTCCTATGGTGGTTAGTCTTCATAATGTTCCGGATATTTTATCCGAAGGCGACGAGATGGATTTCACATTAAAGCTTGGACCGATTCCTATTCACTGGTTGGCGCGTATCGAGGATGTGTCTTTAAGTGGCTTTACAGATAGACAGATAAAAGGTCCATTTAAGGAATGGATCCATAGACACAGTTTTATTGTTGTAAACGACAAAACAACTGAGGTAAAAGATGAAATCACTTTATGTTTGTCATCAAATCCGCTTTGGTGGTTGATTGGGATCGGAATGAGAGCTGGTCTTCCTCTTTTATTTGCTTTTCGAGCATGGAAAACAAAAAGATTACTGCAATGATTACAAACCAATGGTACGTTGTTTTTGAATCCAATGAAGTTAAATCTCGTCCTGTTGGGGTTACCCGTCTGTGTGAGATACTGGTTTTTTGGCGTAACGCTTTTGGAAAAATTTTCGCCGCTAGGAACGTTATCCTCACTTGGGTGTTGCGCTCAATGTTGGACAGATTCTGTCTGATTATTCAACCTACCCATTCCAAGGTTATTCCTTTTAAGTCAACTTTGTGAACCTGAAAATGGAGTAACCTCTTGACGCGAGTGATTGTAATTGGTGCTGGGATTGGTGGGTTGACGACTGCTGCTGTGTTGGCACGTGCTGGTTTGGATGTGACTGTTCTTGAGTCTCAGGTCTATCCTGGGGGATGTGCAGGCACATTTTTTCATCAGGGATATCGATTTGATTCTGGTGCCACGCTTGCAGCTGGTTTCTATCCTGGTGGACCGATGGATTTGGTTTCACAGGCAGCAGGTATCACTTCCTGGCCGATTCAAAAATCAAATATGGCTATAGTTGTTCATCTTCCTGACGGCACCCAAATCAATCGGTGGACGGATGACTCCCAAAGGGGAGAAGATCATAAAGAATTAGGACCCCACAGTTCGGCATTTTATAAATGGCAGAACCAAACAGCAAATTCTCTCTGGAAATTAGCCTTAAAGCTGCCTCCTTGGCCTCCACAGTCCATTGCTGATTTTGCAAGGATTTCGGAAATCGGAATTCCCTGGCTTCTTTCAGATCATAATTTTTTAGTTTTAAGAGATAGCTTTCGAAAAGTTTCTTCTCATTTACAAAACGCTTCGGATAATTTGCGATTATTTGTAGATGCTCAATTACTTATTTCAGCGCAGGTAACCAGTGAGTATGCCAATGCTTTTTACGGAGCGGCAGCTCTGGATCTTCCAAGGAGAGGTGTTGTTCATCTCATGGGTGGGATGGGTGCGATTGCTGAAACGCTGGTCGATTCGATTCGCAGCAATGGTGGGCAAGTGTTCTATCGCCAGGAAGTTACACACATTTCCACCATAACCAAAAACAGGATGCTTGTTGAATCAAAACAGGGTGGTTCATTTGAAGCGGATGTTGTTATTGGTAATTTGAGTCCCTGGAATGCAGCGGCGTTGGTTGATAAGGAATTAAAAGGCAAGTTTTCTCGCATTCAGTCTGAACTCTCGGATGGTTGGGGTGCATTCATGGTTTATGTAGGTCTGAAAGATTGCAATCTTCAGCCTGATTTTCCTCTCCATCATCAGATTATCGTGCGCCGACCATTTGGAGAAGGAAACAGTGTTTTCGCATCGCTCAGCCCATCCTGGGATCCTGGCAGGGCTCCAGTGGGACATCGCGCATTAACCATCAGTACACACACAAAATTAAGCGAGTGGTGGAATCTATATGAGCATGATCGGGTGGCGTATGAAGCCCGTAAAGAGGAGCTGGCTGTAAAAACTCTTTCTGCGGCAGAAATCGCGCTACCCGGATTACGTGAATCAGCAAATATGATCATGTCAGGTACACCTGTTACTTTTCAACGGTACACGCTACGAGAGCGAGGTTGGGTGGGAGGTTTTCCACAGACGAGCCTATTTCGAGCGATCGGTCCTCGCATAGCTTCCAATTTTTGGCTGGTCGGTGATTCCATATTTCCTGGTCAATCTACTGCTGCGGTATCTTTAGGTGGTCTGCGTGTAGCTGATATGGTGCTTAAGAAAATAGGTATTCGGCAAAAATACACACCATCTGTATGAAATTTCAAAAATTCAATTAATAAAACTATAAAGATAAAGATGAGGAATAAATATGAAGAATTTTGAACAATTTAACCAACAAAAATATTTGAACCTTGAGACGCTTCGTAAAAGCGGGATCAATGTACGTACACCTGTATGGTTTGTGCAAGAAGGAAACACAATTTTTGTGCGAACATTGGCAAATTCCGGGAAAGTGAAACGCATTCGAAACAATGGAAAGGTGAATATTGCAGTTTGCAAAATGGATGGTAGTCTTCTTGGGGATTGGGTACCAGCGACAGCAAAAGAAGTTGTGGATCCGGAAACAGACAAAAAAGTTGATCGTTTGCTCGATAAAAAGTATGGTTTGATGAAAAAAATGTTTTCTTTGTCATCAGGATTGCAGGGTAAAAAGAATACAATCCTCGAAATTCATACGACAGAGTAACTTAGAAGCTTAAAACCCTAAATATTTTTATCCTTTGAATGGTCTGTTTTGATTCCGAGGCTGAAAATATTCTTATTGTATTAGGACTTTTGTCATAATTCTTCATAGTTTATTGTGACAGGAGTGACACACCTGCCATCCACAAGAAAAAAGATTTAATTTCGTCCCTTGACAGGTTTTTTAATAGATTAAGATTTAATAAACTCCAATTTATGAACCATTTTCAACCATTAATTATTAATACGCTCTGTAATTGTTTTATTAATAATCCTTGTGACGGTTTCTCCGATACTCAAAGAGGTTGTATCGATAATGATCCATCCTTCCCGAGACAATTTCGGGACTTCATTTTGTAACTGGTCATATACGATCCGGATCCCCTCATCGATGTAATCTCTGGCAGGACTCGTACCAGAACGCGCAAGGTTCCGCTCGTGGGCGATTTTTTGACCAGGATGCAACAAAATTTTGTAAGTAAAAGGGTGTTTGATCAGTGGATCGTAATCCGCCAGGTGATCAGCATGAAAAAAATCATCGATCACGACAACAAAACCAGCTTCATGATAATTGAGAGCTATTTGACAAACGCTTTTTCGAGCCAGGGCTACTTGTTCCACCAGAGCTTCATTCTTCACTGTCCCGGGCAATTCGATTCCGGAAACGACCATATCGCGGATGTTGTCAACAGGAATATGGATACTCTTTGAAAAATGAGCTGCTAATGCCCGGCTGGTCGTACTTTTCCCGACAGCCGGGGCACCCAAAATTAAGAAAATTGGATTCATTGAATTCTCCCAAGATTTATGAGATAAACACAATCACGGAATTTTTGATTTTATAAATAGTAGCTATTGGAGATTTTAAATTCAAGAAATTTAAGATAGTATAGATAAGCAATCAACGTTAGTTATTATGCATTTCAAATTAAAGAAATTCTTGCAAAAATTGGATTGCTTTTCATAGTTTTGTCCCATTTTATTAATGGTCTGTTTGACATTGACAATATGATGAAGACATTAAGATTTTGGATTAGTTTACAAAAAACCTTAACGAGGCTAACAAAATACACTACTTATTTGAACTAATTAATCCAATATTAAAGGAAGGAATTCGTAAATGGGTTGAGTTCATTCGTAAGGAATCGGAATTTGAAAGTGGTAGCGTCAATGCTTTTTGGTGCGGAAAAATCGGCAGAAAAGATAGAATAACGATGGTTTTTCACCGTTGTTCTGATTACTTACGTTCAAGCTTATGTGTCTGGTGAATTTCCAGATTAATCGGCAATATTCATGATTACGAAGATGATCAGGTAGCATTCATCTACATATCGACTTTTACCCAAACTTTTGTTCATTCTTCCAACAACCAAAGCATGTCTTGGCCTTCATAATCTGCTACCAGCCATAATTTCCCTTTTTGGTCTTGAACTGCAAATCTGGGAGCCAATGGCGAAATCAGCTGGGGTACATCTCTTTCAATTTGATAGATTCCACCAGTCCAATTCATCCAGGTGTTACCATTTTTGTCAAAGAAAGGACCCAAAAAGCCAGAATCATAATCGCTCGCTGCACCGACCTGTGTCCAAATGTTATCTTTGAAGCGATAGAGTACACTTTTACCAAAACAACTTGCACCACCGCAAAGAACTAAAGTTGCCCAAAGTGAGTCAGTTGAATCGATCGCCAAGGAATCGAAAAATCCAAAACGCATATCAGACACAGGTGATTCGGGAGGACTGAATTCCTGCCATTGATCCGAAGCAGGTTCGTATCTCCAAAGATTACTATCTAAACCGACCCAGATATTTCCCATGGAATCTTCGGCGATTGCTGTGGCACACCCTGAGGCAACCGGTGATGATGTCCCAAGCCAAATTCCATTTTCAAACCATCGAACACCTCGCCCACCAAAGGGACCTGGACCGCCCCAATCGCATTCGGTCACCCATACAGTCCCGCTTTGGAAGATATTGATTGACAGTCTTGTCTGCAGATCTTCATAAGTTGGGGGTGCCATACCCAACTCCTGCATATTAAAAACTGTCCAAGAGCCACCGTCAAAAACACGTACATCTTTAGAAGTAGCAAACCAGACACGACCAAGCATGTCGCTCTGGCCTCCAAAGACATATGGATAAGATTCATCCGTGAGTGATGTCCAACCTGCCGCACCATCATAACTTGTCCAGGTTTTACCATCCCAGGCAGAAATTTGACTAAAGTCATTGTTGACGATCCAAACACGGCTATTTGAATCAATCCCGGCAAATTTACCTTTATATTCTTTAAGATAAACCGTGAGGGTTGTTCCTTCGATTTTACCTACGTCCTGATTGGTAACCAGCCAAATACGATCATCCGATGTTGAAACTAGTCCCTCTAAATGGCCGGAGAGAATTTCTTTGATCGTAACGATCATTTTGAATGGACCTGAGTAGAAGGCGGTTGGTAAAGGCGGTTCAAGTGTTTCGGTGACCATTGGTGAAGGAGATAGGGTCTGAGTCGGGACCAGGGTGGCGGTTCTCGTGTTTTCAATCGCTATCGTTAAGTCCGGAACAATCGTTGAAGATACCGGGGAGACTTGCATTGAACTGGACTGGCAACCAGAGAAAAGAAAAACAACCAATAGCATTAAAGAACGAATTGCTGAATGAGGATCATTAAACTTGTTCATAAATCCTCCATGTATAAACAGTACACCAAGGATTCTTATTTTTAATTGGAACTCTTTGATTAATTATACAGAGTATGAACGATATTAATACAACCCTTATAAATTATTCGCATGGGTTGCAATTTTACGAAATCCACTTTTATTTGCTTACAATCAGATCCACACCTATTTTTTCACAAAAAAGCTGGAGATCTTTAATCATGATATCCGAAGGAAACCCGAAAGGATTGGTTTGACTTGCTGCGGTTTCCATTTTATCTGCTGTCAACCAAAATACAGACTCATCTTTCGGAACCCTTTCCAGGGTTTTTTTCAAGCTATCTACTCCGATAATTTTGATATTTACCAAGGAATCTTCTTGGATTGGCTCTGAATCGGACATGATTTCATCAATAGATTTTTGTCGATTCGTTCCAGTGATCAATTTAAAAACCCATTGATCGTCTTCCTGCCATGAATAGATTTCGTATCCTTTCATAGAACGCGGGAG